>CAIXDD010000358.1 GCA_903918155.1 uncultured Hyphomicrobiales bacterium | reverse complement strand
CGGCCAGGCCGCTCTTATTTCGCGGGTTGGACGCCCCAGGGGGCTGGGGGGCTGACGATATCCAGGACGCTTGACCGACGAAGAGCGACTTCCAATACTTTCACCCCAAAAGCGGGCATGTCTTGGTTTCAATGACGGCGAAAACATGAATTCTGAACGAGCAGGGGAGCGGAAGGCATGAATGAGCTTCGCCGAGTGGGCGCCGGCGTCGTGACCCCATTGGCCCCCCGACGACATTCGAGTTCTGCGCTTGTCGCGTTCACCCGCCTTGAACTTAACGAGCTCTTGCAAAGCTACGGCAAAGGGGTCGCGGAAGGGGAGTGGCGAGATTACGCTTTGGACTTCACGCCTCAGGCTGCGGTCTTCTCAATCTTCCGCCGGTCGGCGGAAGCCGCCATGTATCAGATCGAAAAACGCCCGTCTCTCGCGCAAAGGCAAGGCGCCTTTTCCGTCGTCGATCAGAGAGGGTTCGTGCTCCGGCGCGGTCATGACCTGTCGCGCGTTCTGCTGGCGCTGCGCCCCGTGCGGCGGCTGAAATAAAAAAGGCCCCGTTTCCGGGGCCTTTCTGGTTCCGTTACTCCTCGCGAGACCCCGTTAGGGTGAGGATGAATTGGAACATGTTGATGAAGTTGAGATAGAGGCTCAGGGCCCCCATCACGGAGGACTTACGCAGCAGCGATCCGTCCTGCGACAGGTGATCATAATCTTCCTTGAGGCGCTGCGTATCCCACGCCGTCAGGCCTGCGAAAATCAGCACGCCAATGAGGCTGATCGCGAAACCGAGGACCCCGGATTGCACGAACAAGTTCACGACGCTGGCGACGACCAGGCCGATCAGCCCCATCACAAGGAAGGAGGCCATCCCTGAAAGGCTGCGCTTTGTCGTGTATCCGTACAGGCTCAGGCCGCCGAAAGCGATCGTCGTGACGAGCAGCGCGTTCACGATGCTGCCAACCTTGAACACGAGCCCGATCCAGCCGATCGACAGGCCCATGACCGCAGCGAAAGCCCAGAACGTACCAAGAAGCGACGTGTAGCTCATCCGCTCAAAGCGCCAGGACAGAACGAAGACGAAGGCGAGCGGCGCAAGCATGATCGCCCAACGCAGGGGAGAACCATACAGCGCTTGAACGATCGGGTTGGTCCGACCGAGCATGAAAATTCCGATGGCGACCAGCGCGGATATCGCCAGCGCCAGCGTCATGTGATTGTAAATGCCGAGCATATAGGAGCGCAGACCTTGGTCGATCTCCACTCCCGACCGGGCTACGCCAGAACCCCAGCGGGCGGTCGCGTTGCGATCAAAGTCGGACATTGTTTCCCTCTCATCCCATACCGTGCAAAGACGGACCTTGATATTATGGCGATATCGCGCTGCTGATACAAGGGGAGAGCGGGCGCCGGGCGGCAAATCCAATCGGCAATTTAGTTTGCCGATCAACTGACTAGGTAGAAATACGGTTTATCGGTTTCTCAGTCGAAGCGCGATCCCGCCAGACAAGTCGCGCCAGGTCAGGGCGAGCCCGCAAGCCGTGACGAACAGAATGACGACGACGCCGACTCCGCCCAATTGGGCCAGCGGCAAGGCGATCGACTCCAATTGCATCACCCTGCCAAGGATCCACCATGCGGCGGCGATCGCCAAGACAAGCGCAATTCCCCAGGCCATGATCCCGAGCGCCAGGAATTCTATTGCAAAGGCGACGAGCACGCTTTTCCTGCGAGCGCCGAGCGTCACCAGAATCGCCGCCTCGTAAAGACGCGTTTCCTGATTGGCCGCCAAGGCGCCGCCGAGCACCAGCAGTCCGGATGCGAAGATGACGAGCGACAGGCTGAACACGGCGGTGCGCAATTGATCCGCGATCCGCGACACACGATCGATCGTCTCCTTGACCTGAACCGTCACGATATGGGGAAACTGCCCGCTTAACTCGCGCACGATCGTTTGCTGCGTCTCCCAATCGGTGGTGAGATGAGCAGCCGCTAATTGCATGAACGGCGCGCCGGTAAAAGTGTTCGGGGAGAAAACGAAGACAAAGTTTATCCCCATGGAGCTCCATTCAAGACGCCGAAGGCTCGAGATGACGGCCGAGACGTTGCGGCCCATGACGTTCATCGTGATCCGATCGCCAAGACCGACGCCAAGGCCTTTCGCTATTTCAGCGTCCAGAGAAACGAGAGCTTCCCCTTTGTGCTCGTTGCTCCACCATTCGCCTTCGATGACTCGCGAGTTTTTGGGAGGAGTCGAAGCGAACGTGATCCCGCGGTCCCCTTCCAGAATCCAGGCGGCGTTTTCGCCGACCCTGCCTCTGTCGATTTCAGCTCCATTGATGGCCACAAGTCGGCCTCGCATCATCGGCGTCATGTCTATCGCGGCCTTGGGAGCCCGCTGATCGATCAAGCGCTTTATGGGATCGGCGTCGCGGCTGGGGATGTCGATCAGAAAAAGGTCCGGAACTTTGGATGCGAATCCTCGCGTAAATTGATTTTGCAGATTGTGGTCGACGATCATCAGAAGAGAAAGAATGGTGAGTCCGAGCCCGAAAGTCACGACGACAGGAACCGTAAGTCCCTTGGGGCGGGTCAAATTGCTCAAGGCGAAGCGAACAAGGATGCTTTTAGGGCGGGGGACGCGCTTGGCCAATCGCTTGATGGATTGCCCTAATAAATTGAGAATCAGGACGTAAGCGACCATCGCGAGCAAGAAGGAAATCGCTATCTTCGAATAATCGAGCAGATGAAAGGCGGCGAGCACGGTGGCGCCGACGGTCGCCGCCATCATGACATGATATCGAAGCCTTAGCTTCGGCGAGAGTCCGTCCGATGCCGATCTCAATATTTTAGTGGTCGACAGATCGTGCACCTGCCCAAGCGGGAGAATAGAAAAAGCGCTCCCGCCCAAAATCCCGATCACGACGCCGAGAAAGATCTCGCGCGGAAAAACGCTCGTCTCTAGCGGCAAACCTAAGATTTCAGAGACAAACGTCCCAAGGAGATAGGGCAGGCTCGCGCCGATCGCGGCGCCGATGAACGCCCCGATCGAAGAAGTCAGAAAAATCTCGATTGACGCGACCATGAACATGAACGAGCCGGTCGCCCCGAGCGCCTTCGAAATAGCGAAATCCCGCGTCCTCTTTTCGACGAAAAGGCGCACGGCGTTCGACACGCCAATTCCCCCGATGACGAGCGTCAACAATCCTACGACGACGAGAAAGTTCTGAAACCTTTCGACATTGCGCTGAAGTCCGGGAGTGGAATCGTCGCGCGTCCTGATTTGCCATCCAGCGTCAGGGAATTCCCGCCGTGCGCCATTCAGGGCCTCTTGCAGCTTCTCGGGATCTTGAAGACGTAAGCGCGTCACCCATCTCGTCAATGATCCGTCTCGCACAAGGCCTGCTTCGTCGGCGGCGTTGAGACCGACGATCGCTCTGGGGCCAAAACCAAGCCCGCTCGATAAGCGATCAGGCTCTTCCTCGATCACGCCGGCTATTCTGAAAACGCCGTCCCCAAGCAAGAAGCGGTCGCCGATCCGGAGGCGAAGACGCGACAACAGCTCCTTCTCGAGCAAAGCCCCAGGCAGCGCTTCGCCCGTCGAAAGTTCTTGCAGGCCGTTCGCCGCTGATGATGAAAAACGTCCGACGAGCGGGTAGAGCCTGTCGACCGCCTTGACTTCGACGAGCGTGGCGTCCCTGGACTCATTCCGGCCCATCGCGCGCGTCAGCGCCAGCGTAGAAAGGGCTCCCCATTCCTCCAGCCAGGCCTTTTCCTTTTCGCCGACATTCTTGTGCACGAGCGTGAAAGCGAGATCGCCGCCGAGGATGATCCGACCTTGCGATTTGAGCGCGCCAGAGACGCTTTGCGCCAACGCGGAGACGAAAACGATCATGAAGACGCTCAAGGCGACGCAGATCAGACAAAGCCGCAAACTCCCAAGGCCCCCCTTCAGGTCGCGGATTGCGAACCGGGCGGCCATCAGAAGAGCCTCTCCCCGTCCTCGGCGCTGAGAACCGCTCACGTCAGAGATTCCCATGCGGAAGCATCTCCGGCTCAAGCAGGCCGGATTTGATATGGACGATCCGATCACAGGAGTTCGCCAAGGACAGATCATGCGTGACGAGCACAAGGCTGGTCTGGCGCTCCTTTCTCAATTGAAAGAGCAGCGCTGAAATCGCCTGTCCCGTTTCATCGTCAAGGTTTCCCGTCGGCTCGTCAGCCAGGAGGATCGCCGGCTCCGGCGCAATCGCCCGCGCAATGGCGACACGTTGTTGTTCGCCCCCTGACAATTGGGACGGGAAATGATTCGCGCGATCCTGGAGGCCGACTGCGGCGAGCTCGGACATCGCTGTCTTGAAAGGAGAGGCGTGCCCATTAAGTTCAAGAGGGATCGCGATGTTTTCGAGAGCCGTCATCGATGAGATGAGGTGAAAGGATTGGAAGATGACGCCAATGCGCCGGCTGCGGAAACGAGCGATGTCGTCTTCGTCCATTTCGCTGATATTTCGACCTTCCACAAGAATTCGGCCGGCATCCGGGCGCTCCAGCCCCGCCATCGTCATCAGCAACGTAGATTTTCCCGATCCGGACTTGCCGACAAGCGCCAAGGCCTCCCCCCGACCAACTGTGAGCGACACTCCGCGCAAGATATCTATTTTCGCCGCGCTCGAGCCGAGGCTGAGATGAACGTCATGTATCTCGATCACATTGTCTCTTTTCATCGCAGATCTTTGTCGAAGCCTTGGTTGAAAACGAAGGCGCGCGGCTTGGTTGCGAGCGTCTTCATATGTCTGTCTTGTTTCGCGGCTTATGCCGAACCCGCAAAAACGAAGATACTTGTTCTCGGAGACAGTCTCACGGCTGGATATCAATTGCCTTTGAATGCATCGTTCCCGCCTGTTCTGGAAGCCCGTTTGCGAGCCAAAGGTCTGAATGTCGACATCATCAACGCCAGCGTATCCGGCGACACCGCTTCGGGGGGCCTGGAGCGGCTGGAATGGTCACTCGCTGCGGGGGCTGACGCCGTCATTGTAGAGCTTGGCGCCAACGACATGTTGCGCGGGATAGATGTCGAGGTGACTTACGCCGCGCTTGATTCCATCCTTGATAAATTGAAGCAACGCAACATCCCCGTTCTGCTCGCCGGCATGAAGGCGGCTCGTGGCGTAGGGGCTGAATATAGGGACGCGTTTGATTCTTTGTACCCCAGGCTCGCCGCTCGGCATGGAGCGCTGCTCTATCCGTTCTTTCTCGAAGGAGTGGCCGGGCGGTCGGAATTCAATCTTCCCGACGGCATTCATCCCAATGCCGCCGGCGTTCGACGCATCGTCGAGGGGATTGAGCCTCTCGTAGAGGAATTGATCAGAAAAATCCACGCCGCGACACCCACGCCGCCGGGCGCTGGCCCTAGGGGTCCAGGATAGTGTCCCAATACAGATAGTCCATCCAGGACTCGTGGAGATGATTGGGCGGAAACCGGCGACCATTCTGATGCAGATCGTTCACGCTGGGCTGGAAGGGCGGCCGGGCGGGCCACATCAGCGCTTCGGCCGGAAGCTTGTCCGCCTTTCTCATATTACATGTCGAACAGGCGGCGACCACATTATCCCAGGTCGTCAAGCCGCCCTTTGAGCGCGGACGGACGTGGTCAAAGGTCAAGTCCTCTGGCGATCCGCAATATTGGCACGCGAATTTATCGCGCAGAAAAACATTGAAGCGCGTAAAAGCCGGCGTGCGCGTCGGCTTGACGAATGTCTTGAGAGACACGACCGACGGGAGACGCATCTCGAAACTGGGGCTTCGGACGGTGCGGTCATATTCTGAAACGACATTCACTCGATCCAGACACGCGGCCTTGATCGCTTCCTGCCATGGCCAAATGGAAAGAGGAAAATAGCTCAGCGGCCGGAAGTCGGCGTTCAAGACAAGAGCCGGGCAAGACCCAGGCGATACGTTAGGCTGGAAGTGCGTCATCAAGTTCGACACTCCTCGGTCATGAACCTCTGAACCGAAGCTGTCACTCTCTCCGCAGCAAGCTGATCTCGCGAAAAGCTAACGCGTAGGGACTGGAACGCCGCTTCGGTAGTCGTAAAAACCACGCTTCGTCTTTCGACCCAGCCATCCCGCCTCCACATATTTCACGAGCAGCGGGCAGGGTCGATATTTCGAGTCGGCCAGTCCTTCGTGGAGGACCTGCATCACGGACAAACACGTATCCAGGCCGATGAAATCGGCAAGCTGAAGCGGACCCATCGGGTGATTGGCGCCAAGCTTCATCGCGGTGTCGATCGCCTCAACCGACCCTACGCCCTCATAGAGCGTGTAAACCGCCTCATTGATCATCGGCAGCAGAATGCGGTTGACGATGAACGCGGGGAAATCTTCGGCGACCGTTGCGGTCTTTCCCAGTTTCTCGATCAGCCCCTTCGCGGATTCAAACGTTCTTTCGTCCGTCGCAATGCCGCGGATGACCTCCACCAATTGCATCACCGGAACCGGATTCATGAAATGAATCCCGATGAATTTCTCCGGTCTGTCGGTCGCCGAGGCCAAGCGGGTGATCGATATGGACGAGGTGTTCGAGGCCAGCAGCGCGTCGGGAGACAGGATCGGGCAGAGCTTGGAGAAGATCTTCCTCTTGAGCTCTTCGCTTTCCGACGCGGCTTCAATGACAAGGTCGCAATCCGCCAGATCGGCGTAATCCGACGACGCATGAATGCGGTCGAGCGCGGCCTTCCGATCCGATTCGGAAATTTGCGATTTGCTCACCTGCCGCGCGAGATTTCCGTTAATCGTCGCGAGCCCTGCGTGGACCTTCTCTTCGGTCAAGTCGTTCAGAACCACGCGCAGACCGGCGACCGCGCTGACATGCGCGATCCCGGACCCCATCTGGCCAGCGCCAATAACGCCTATCTTTTTGATTTCGAAGGACATTCTTGTCACCGAGCTTGCAGGGTCGTTCTAAGCGACTCATCATATGTCAGGAATGCCCGCTGGCCAACGGCGCCGCTCATTTTGCAAGCTCCGTCTTTAGCTCAGGCATGGCTTTGAACAGGTCGGCGACCAGACCGTAATCGGCGACCTGAAATATAGGCGCTTCGTCATCCTTGTTGATCGCGACGATCACTTTCGAATCTTTCATGCCGGCCAGGTGCTGGATCGCCCCGGATATTCCGACCGCGATGTAGAGCTCCGGCGCCACAACCTTGCCGGTTTGGCCGACCTGCCAATCATTGGGGGCGTAACCGGCGTCCACAGCGGCGCGCGAAGCCCCAATGGCCGCCCGCAACTGATCTGCGACCGGACCAATATATTGGTTGAAATTGGCGGAACTCTGTAGACCGCGGCCCCCGGAGACGATCACTTTCGCGGCCGCCAAGTCTGGCCGCTCGGATTGCGACCGCATCTCCTCCAGCATCACGGTGCGCGGTTGCGTTTCTTCCCAATCGCACATCTCGATCGCGGGGGGGCTTTGCGCCTCCCCTGCGGGCTCGAATGTTGACGTTCTGACGGTGATCACAAGTTTTGCGTCGCGCGACTCGAGAACCTGCAGGGCGTTGCCGGCATAAATGGGCCGCTCGAAACGTTTGCCGCCAATGACTCGCGTCACGTCTGAAATCTGCATGACGTCCAGGGCGGCGGCGACGCGAGGCAGGACGCCCTTCGCAAGCGAGGAGCCTGAGCCGACAAGCGCGTCATAGTCCTTTGCAAGTTCCAGGACGAGAGCGGCGAATGTTTCGTCGGCGCTCTTTTCGTCCACTTTGGACGCATGAATGATCTTTTCAACACGCAGGCGCGAAGCCGCAGCGAGGGCGCTTTCGGACTTGCCAACCACAAGAAGATGGACGGGTCCCCCGATCTGCAGCGCGCAGGATAACGCCCGCCGCGTGGTGTCGAGCAATGCGCCGTCCTTCACGTCAGCGATCAGAAGCGTAGTCATGTCAGAGCTCCCGTTTCCGCTTTGAGGCGCGACACCAGCTCCGCAACCGACGAGACGGTCACACCCGCCTTTCTGCTTGCGGGTTCTCTCGTCTCGATCACGGTCAGGCGAGGCGAAACGTCGACGCCCAATTGCTCGGCGGTCGTCTCATCGATAGGCTTCTTCTTCGCTTTCATGATGTTGGGCAGTGACGCATAGCGTGGTTCGTTTAGTCGCAGGTCGGCGGTGATGACCACCGGCAAGCGCGTCTCCACGCGCTGAAGGCCCCCGTCGACTTCGCGGACCACCGTCACGCTCCGCCCTGAGAGCGAGACTTGCGAAGCGAAGGTCGCTTGCCCCCAGCCGAGCAATCCCGCCAGCATCTGTCCAGTCTGGTTGAAATCGTCGTCGATCGCCTGCTTTCCCATCAGCACGATGTCAGGCGCTTCACTGAGGACCAGAGCCTTGAGCAATTTGGCGACGGCGAGCGGTTCGAGCGGAGCGTCCTGCCTGATGTGAATCCCCCGATCTGCGCCCATCGCCAGGCCGCTGCGGATCGTCTCGGCGGCTTGCGCCGGACCCGCCGACACGACCACGACCTCCGTCGCAAGGCCAGCCTCTTTCAGTCGAAGGGCTTCCTCCAAAGCGATTTCGTCGAAGGGGTTCATCGACATTTTCACGTTGGAAAGGTCTACGCCGCTGCCGTCAGCTTTCACTCTGACTTTCACATTGTAGTCGACAACGCGCTTGCAAGAGACCAGAACCTTCAACTCTCATTCTCCCTAGCCGTCTCGGGCCTGCCGATCCGCGAACTTACCGGTTTTTCCCAGGCGTCCAAAGAACGTCTCCGCCCGAAAGCGCGCTCACCGCGCGCGCGGCGACGAACAGGAAGTCAGACAAGCGGTTGATATACTTCAGAGCGGCGACGCCGACTTGCTCGTTCTCCGTTAGCGATAATTCCACGACGAGGCGCTCGGCGCGCCTGCAAATCGTCCTCGCCAGATGAAGCCCCGCCGCGCCCTGGGAGCCCGCCGGCAGAACGAAGGACTTAAGCGGCGTCAGGCTTGCGTTCAAAGCGTCGATCTCCGCTTCCAGCCGCTCCACCTGCGCTTCCACGATCCTCAGCGGTTCGTATCCTAAATCGACGCCCCGATCGGGGGTGCAAAGATCAGCGCCCAGATCGAACAAATCATTCTGGATCCGCTCAAGCATCAGATCAATCGCGGGGGCTTCGGTTCTCACGCTGCAACGGGCGAGGCCGATGGCTGAATTCGTCTCGTCGACAGTGCCATAGGCCGCGATGCGCAGATCGAATTTCGGCCGCCTCTCGCCGTCGCCAAGAGAGGTCGAACCCTCGTCTCCGGTGCGCGTATAGATCCTGTTCAACGTGACCATTATTTATTCCCTCAACCCTTAAGCCATAAAGTGACGAAGATAAGAATGATGGCGAGTCCCTGCAGGCCTACGCGCCAACGCATCAATTTCTGCGAGATCGACGGACTGCCGCCCCGCAACATATTCGCCAAACCTAGCGCAAGCACGAGACCGACGGCGCCGGTCGCGACTGCGACGCTGAAAACAGGGATTGTCATCATTCACCCATGAGTCGGATCAATAACGCCGCAACAGGCGCTCCAGATAATCGAGTTCCAGCGGCTGACGATTGGGATCAGCCAATCGTCGGCGTAATTCCTCTAACAATTTTTGCGCCCTTTGAGGAGCTGGCGTTCCCAACGGATCATAGGCGCTTCTGGATTGGTCTCCGCGCGTGCGGGAGTCGCGCCCGAGCGGGTCCGAGCTTGCGTTCCGCCCCGATGAATTCGGGGGGCCTCCCGCCTGCGCTCCGTCATTCTGGTCGCCCTGCTGCATCTGCCGCGCGAGGGATTCCGCGCCCTTCGTTAAGCCCTCGATCGCCCTGCCCTGGGCGTCCAGCGCCTCCTGGCGGCCGGGCGCTCCTCTGCCGAGCTGGTCTTCGGCCTCGCGCATCGCCCCTTCCGCGTCTTCGAGACCCTCGTCCGCGCGCATGCCTAATTCGCGCATGCGACGTTGCAGATCTTCCAGACGCTGGCGGATATCTCGTTGATTTTGGCTCAGATCCGAATCCGCCTGACGCCCGTTTTCCTCTCCGGCGTTCGGTCGGAACGTTCGATCTCGCAATTGCTGCTGATCTCTCAGCATCTGATCGAGCTGATTCAAGGCGCGGTTGGATTCTTGCGTCGACCGGTCTTGACCTTTTTTCGCCGTCTGGAGGTTTTTCAGCAAATTCTGCAGTTCGCTCAAGGCGCGTTTTGCGTCTTCGGGATTGCCGGAACGCGCCATCTTCTCGATCTGGTCCAGAAGTTTCTGCAGGTCTTGGGACGTGATCATCCTTTGGGGGTCGATCTCATCCTTTGCGCCCTGTTGATCCTGCCGCTCGGCGTTCTCGGCGAGTTCGCGCAGGAAACGATCCAGCGCGGCGCGCAGCTCGTTCATAAGTTTGCGCAGCTCGTCCTCTTCCGCGCCCCTTTCCAGAGCGGCTTGCAGATTCTCCTGAGCCGCACGCAGATCACGCTCGGCGGAGGACAGGTCGCCGTTTTCGATCTGAACCGCCATTTCCCATAAAAACGCAACGACCGAACGAAGGTCGTCATCGCTTTTTGCGGATTGGAGACGAGTCTGCGCGATCCGCAAACCGAGATGTTGCGCGGCGCTCGTCTGGAAACGTTCCGACGCTGACGAGAGAGCGTCGAGAGCTGCGATGACGCGATTTCGCTCGCTTGGAAAGAAAACAAGATGTCTTCTTTGCTCGACAAGGGATTTAGCGAGAGACTTCGTGAAAGTCTTCTCGGGCAATCGAATATGCAAGTCTTCGCTCTCGCCGACATTGCCTCCTTCGTCGCGCGCTATGAGTCGTATGGAGGCTTCCGCTCCCGCCCATGGATGTTCCGCTAGGTCGGTCAATGTGTCGGATTGGCCTTGCGCTCCCGCCGGCGGGAGCGCAAGCGGCGTTTGGGGAGGGCTGAACAGCGGCGCGGATTCCGCCCGCCTGTCCCGCACAGACGGCGAATCATAAGACGCCTCCGCAGCCACGACCCCGTAATCATCGCTCATCTGGTGAGCGATGGACAGGGCGCCATCGCCATCCGTCTGAGGCTCGCGGCGGAAGGCGATGGACGGGCCGTTATCGGGAAGCGCCAGGAATTCGAAAGTAAAGCGACCGCCATTCGCGTCTTGAAGGACGACGCGCCCGCTCTTTTTCAACAGGTAGCGAATTTCTTGCAGAGCCTGTTGATTGTCCCGGTCGTCTCCCCCGGCCTCCGACAAATCCAGACCGTCCGCTGCGACGATCCTGTCGCGAATCTTATCCGGACTGCGAATGAGGAGCGTCGATCCGATGGGCGCTTCGATGGAGCGCTGCGGACCGACGGCATTGCCTGCCGACAACAGGACGATCGGCGGTCGGCCGGTGTAAGCGGGCGGATCCATCCATGCGTCCAGGCGTCGAGAACGCTCCGTATCGCCGGATGACGATAAATGGAACGCGGCGCGGATCCGTTCGCCCTTTTCCGGTCCAGCCACGAAAGCGCTGGCGATGGCCGCCAAGAGCAGCGCGGCCCTGAGCGCGAAAGGATCTTTCATAGGCGTGCGCGGCGCAAAACGCGGCAGCGGCATTCGCCGCGCTCGGTCAAACGCCGCGGATTGGTGGAGCCTCCACAGGCGCTGCGCGAGAGAATCGTCGCTTGAGATCGTATCCAGAGCGGTCGTCGCCGGCCGGTGCTTCACTTCGCTTGCCGAATCGAGCCGCCGGAGCGCTTCGGTCTCCGACGGATTGCGAAACCTGACGGCGGACGCGACAGGAAGGAGAAACGCCAGCCCGACGAAAGCCCACAGAACGGTTTTCATCCAAGGAGGCGAGAACGCCCAGCCGCCAAGCCAAGCGATCGTGAGGAAAAGGCAGGCGGCTGCGATCAGCGCGTTGAGGGTCGGCCAAAGGCGCTCAAGCTTGAGAATCGAGCGGGACAGCGCGCGCAGCCGGGTCAATCGCTCGGCGCGCTCTGCGGCTGGCTTCTCTCTTGCGGTCACGAAGAGCTCCAAGTCACGAGAGGAGACCCGGTCGAGTCGACAGATCCTATGTTAGCCAATCCGGGACATTGTCCAAGCCGATCAAGCTTTCATAGGTAGGGCGGGGACGCACGACAGCCCAGTCGCGCCCATTCACAAGCACTTCGGGGACGAGCAAGCGAGAATTGTAAGTGCCAGCCTGAACGGCGCCATAGGCGCCCGCGGACATGATCGCCAGAAGGTCGCCCGGACGGCATGCGGGCATTTCCCGGCCAAGCGCGAGGTAATCGCCGGTTTCGCAGACCGGACCCACGACGTCCGCAACGCATCCGTCTTCGAGCGGAGCCCGGACGACGGTCCGAATGTCATGATGGGCGTCGTACAGCGTCGGACGAACGAGATCGTTCATCGCGGCGTCCACGATTATGAACGTACGGTTTTCGCCGCGCTTTATATAGAGCACCTTGCAGACGAGGATTCCGGCGTTGCCGACGAGCAATCGGCCAGGTTCGAGCACAAGTTTGCACCCCAGCCCCCCCAGACGCTTGCGCACGACGTCCGCATAGCGGGCAGGGGCGTAAGGCTCCGCGTCTTCTGCGGCATGGTAGGGAATGCCCAGCCCTCCGCCGATGTCCAGATGATCGATCGCGACGCCGTCGGAGCGCAGCTGCCGAACGAATTCGGCCAGAAGCTGAAAAGCGTCGTCAAACGGCGTCAGATCCGTGATCTGGGATCCAATATGCATGTCGACGCCCGTCGCCTTGACGCCAGGGAGGCACGCTCCGCGGGAATAGACGTCTCGGGCCCGCGAGATCGGAACGCCGAATTTGTTCTCCGACTTGCCCGTGGAGATCTTCTTGTGCGTCTTGGCGTCGACGTCAGGGTTCACGCGCAGAGAAATATGCGCCGTCTTGCCCTTCGCGGCCGCTATCTGAGAAATGGTCTCGAGTTCCGGCTCGGATTCGACGTTGAAGCAGAAAATTTCATAATCGAGCGCCAGCGCGATTTCGCGTTCCGTTTTTCCCACGCCTGAAAACGTGATTTTCGAACCTGGAACCCCCGCCGCCTGCGCGCGCAGCAATTCGCCTTCGGAAACGATGTCCATGCCGGCGCCAAGGCGTGCGAGGGTCTTCAGAACCGCCTGATTGGAATTCGCCTTCATCGCATAGCAAACGAGCGCGTCCATGCCGCTGAACGCCGACGAAAAGACGGTGAAATGTCTCGTCAGCGTCGCAGTCGAATAACAATAGAACGGCGTCCCGACCTGCGCGGCTATCTCGCGGACGTCTACGTCCTCAGCATGCAGGACGCCGTCTATGTCTATGAAATGGTGCATGTCTCAGCCGGTTTCTTCACAAAAGGGAATCGAGGAAGAAGGATTTTCTTGCGCCGCGCGCGCCTGCGAGATCGAGTTCCTCAGGCGCGGGCGATCCCGCGCGAACGGATGGGTCCCCCTCCTTCGCGGGCGCGGAGATTTTCCGAGGGTCCGCAGGCGTCTCGAGCTGGCTCTTCCGTCCGCATCCCGCAGCAAGGAAACATGCGCTCAGACACAGAACGGTGATCAGGGTTTTTGCTCTCGCGCGCATGTCTCGTCTCTCTAGGATTTGAGCTTGGAAACCCACCATTGCGCCCGTGGCGTGACGAGCGCCGGGCTCGTGCCGCCGTAGCTTACACGGCTCGCAACGGACTCATCGACGCCCAGAACGGAGAAGATTTCGTTCGTGACGCGGGGCT
Source organism: uncultured Hyphomicrobiales bacterium (assembly GCA_903918155.1). GTDB lineage: Bacteria > Pseudomonadota > Alphaproteobacteria > Rhizobiales > Beijerinckiaceae > Terripilifer. The sequence continues at coordinate 5,533 of CAIXDD010000358.1, read as the reverse complement.
CCACCGCCTGCATTTGGCCAAGCGTCAGCTCATGCAGATCGCAGCCGGATTCCGAGGCGATCTTGACGATCGCGCCGGTGACATGGTGCGCCTCGCGAAACGGCAGGCCGATCACCCTGACAAGCCAATCCGCCAGATCCGTGGCGGTGCTGTAGCCGGCGCCGGCGGATTTCCGCATGGCGTCTTCATTGACGGTCATATCCTTGATCATGCCGGACATTGCGGCGAGGCACAGCGACAGGGACTGAATGGCGTCGAAGGCCCCTTCCTTGTCCTCTTGCATGTCCTTGGAATAGGTCAGCGGAAGCCCCTTCATGACGATCAGGAGCGCCTGAAGGGCGCCGATGACCCGCCCGGTCTTTCCGCGCACCAGCTCCGCCGCGTCAGGATTTCGCTTCTGCGGCATGATCGAGGAGCCGGTCGTGAACTTGTCGGACAGGCGCACGAAAGCGAATTGCGGCGTCACCCAGAGAACGATTTCTTCTGCGAGCCGAGAGAGGTGGACGGCGCAGATGGATGCGGCGGCCAGCGTTTCGAGCACGAAATCCCGGTCGGAAACGCTGTCCAGCGAATTGCCGGTCGGCCTGTCGAAGCCCAGATCGGCCGCCGTCTTGTGGCGGTCGATGGGAAAAGACGTGCCGGCGAGCGCGGCCGCTCCGAGAGGGCATTCGTTCAGGCGCCGCCGGGCGTCTGCGAAACGCCCGCGATCCCGGTTCAGCATCTCGACATAAGCGAGCAGATGATGCCCAAAGGTCACCGGTTGCGCCGACTGCATATGGGTGAAGCCCGGCATGACGGTTGCGGCATGCGTCAGGGCCTTCTCGGCGAGCGCCACTTGCAGCTGTTTCAATTGGGCGTCGATCTGGTCGACGCCGTCGCGGACCCAGAGGCGGAAGTCGACCGCCACCTGATCGTTGCGCGAGCGCGCCGTGTGAAGCCTGCCCGCGTCCGCGCCGATGAGCTGAGCAAGCCGGGCTTCGACATTCATGTGAATGTCCTCCAAGGCCCGCGTGAACTGGAGCTGGCCGGATTCGATCTCGGCCATCACCTGATCGAGGCCCTCGGAGATCGTCTCCGCCGTTTCACCGGAGAGGATGCCCGTAGCGCCAAGCATGGAGACATGGGCCTTGGACGCGCGTATATCCTGAGCGGCGAGACGGTAGTCAAAACCGATGGAGGCGTTAATTTCCTCCATGATCTCGTCCGGCCCGCTTGAAAACCGGCCGCCCCACATCTTGTTGCTCATCGCTCGAATCTCCGGGTCCGGTCGACGCCATGCCAGCTGAAAGTGAAATGCGCCCGAGTCAGGCCCAGTCTCGCTTCCGTCGCTTGTCCAGTGATCGCCGTCTTCTTGCGATCGTCGCCGCGTGTCTGTTTGGTTTAATCCTATACGGGACCGCGGACCGCTCCCGCAAGGAAGAGGCGTCGAAAGGCGGCGCATGTCCCGCGTCCGAAGCGCTCGTCGGACTCGCCGCCTCGTCGTCGAAGGGCGAACTGGCTGCTTTGGTCGCCGCCAAACGGCCAGCTCCAATGGTGAAGCTCGCTTTTTCCGGGCCTCAAGGCGCAAGCCTGGACCTCCAGGCCTTCGCGGGACGGCTTGTTCTCCTAAACCTTTGGGCGACATGGTGTTTGCCCTGTCGAGCCGAAATGCCGGCGTTGGACCGGTTGCAGGCTGGTTCAGGAAATGCGCGTTTTGAGGTGGTGGCGATCAATATAGACACCGCCCGGCTTGAGCGCCGCCAGGCCTTCCTCAGGGAAGCGGGGGTCAAAAGCCTCGCTTTCTACGCTGACCCGTCGGCGGCGGTGTTTCAGGCGCTCAAGGGGGCCGGGAAGGCGTCCGGTTTGCCCACGACCATCCTGATCGGCCCGGACGGGTGCGACATTGGGACTATGGCGGGGGCTGCGGAGTGGGATTCGCAAGAGGCGACCGAACTCATCGCTAATATCCTGAAAGAATGGGAAAATCTCAAGCTTCCTCCCCGTCCCGGGGCCTCCTGACGGCCAGCGAGGAAATGTTGCGCTGCGGCCTCTGTTCATTTAGTTGAAGCCCGGGCATTCAATTCATCGAGAGGGCTTCCGATGACCACGGACCAAGGCCAGTCGCGCGGGGCGGCGCGTCCGCTCTCCCCCCATCTGCAGGTCTATCGCTTCGCCCTGACGATGGCGATGTCGATCGCGCATCGCATCACCGGCGTCGGGCTGTATGTGGGAACCATCCTGCTCGCCTGGTGGCTTGTGGCCGCAGCGTCGGACGCGTCTTCCTTCGCGACCGCATCCGCGTTCATGGGCAGCGCCTTCGGCCGCCTGATCCTGTTCGGATTCACTTGGGCGCTCTTTCACCACATGCTTGGCGGCGTTCGCCATTTTATCTGGGATCTGGGCTATGGGATGGACCATCCCGAGCGAGAATATCTCGCGCAGGGCACCCTCGCGGGAGGACTGATCCTCACCCTGCTGGTTTGGTTCCTGGCCTATGTCGTTCGCTGAAGCGCGGAGAGAATGATGTCCGGCAATTCAAAATCGATCCGCACGCCCGCAGCCAAGGTCCTATATCTCGGCTCCGCGCGTTCCGGCACCCGTCACGCCTGGCGCATGCGGGCGACGTCTATGGCGCTGATCCCCCTCACGATCGGCTTCGTGTGGTTGCTGATCACCACGGTCGGCAAAGACCACGGCGTCGTTCGTGCGACGCTTGGTCACCCTTTCGCGTCGATCCTTTTGCTGCTCTTCATTCCGGCGTCCGTCTACCACATGATGTTGGGCATGCAGACCATCATCGAGGATTACGTCCACTCTGAACATGTGAAGTCCTTCGCTCTGCTTGCGAACATGTTCTTCTCCGCGGTGATCGGAGTCGCCTGCGTCTACGCTATCCTGCGGCTGAGTTTCGTCTGACGCCGGCCGAATGCGTCAGCTCAAGACATCGATAAGGGGTTAAACTCATGGCAAATGCTTCTGCCAACGGTACTGCGGCGCCGGGAGTTGCGGGCGCGGCCTATCCGATCACGGACCATACGTTCGACGTGGTGGTCGTCGGCGCTGGCGGCGCTGGATTGCGCGCGACCGTCGGCTGCTCGCAGGCGGGATTGCGGACGGCTTGCATTTCCAAGGTTTTCCCCACGCGTTCTCATACGGTGGCCGCCCAGGGCGGCATTTCCGCGGCCCTCGGCAATATGGGGCCGGACGATTGGCGCTGGCATATGTACGATACGGTGAAGGGCTCCGACTGGCTCGGCGACCAGGATTCGATCGAATATCTGTGCCGGAACGCGCCCGCAGCCGTCTATGAGCTGGAACATTGGGGCGTTCCCTTCTCTCGCACCGAAGAGGGGAAGATCTACCAGCGTCCCTTCGGCGGCATGACGACCGATTACGGCAAGGGAACGGCGCAGCGCACCTGCGCGGCGGCGGACCGCACAGGCCACGCCATCCTTCACACGCTCTACGGTCAGGCGCTGCGGAACAAGACCGAGTTCTTCATCGAATATTTCGCGATCGACCTGATCATGGATCAGGAAGGGCGCTGCCGTGGCGTCGTTTGCATCAAGATGGACGATGGATCCATTCACCGCTTCCGCGCCAGCCAGACGATTCTGGCGACCGGCGGCTATGGGCGCGCTTACTTCTCCGCGACCTCCGCGCATACCTGCACCGGGGATGGCAATGCGATGGCCCTGCGCGTGGGCCTGCCTTTGCAGGACATGGAATTCGTTCAATTCCATCCCACCGGGATTTACGGCTCGGGCTGCCTCATCACTGAAGGCGCGCGCGGCGAAGGCGGTTACGTCACCAATGCGGCTGGCGAGCGCTTCATGGAGCGCTATGCGCCGTCTGCGAAGGATCTCGCTTCGCGCGACGTGGTCTCGCGCGCCATGACGATCGAGATCCGTGAGGGACGCGGCGTCGGCAAGCATAAGGATCATATCTATCTTCATCTTGATCATCTGGACCCGAAGATCCTGCACGAGCGCCTGCCAGGCATTTCGGAAAGCGCCCGGATTTTCGCCGGCGTCGATGTGACGAAGGAGCCGATCCCCGTTTTGCCGACCGTGCACTACAATATGGGCGGCATTCCCACGAATTATCACGGCGAAGTCGTCACGAAGCAGGACGGAAACCCCGATTCGATCGTGCCCGGACTGATGGCTCTGGGCGAAGCGGCTTGCGTGTCCATTCATGGCGCCAATCGGCTGGGCTCCAATTCGCTCATCGACCTCGTCGTCTTCGGTCGTGCGGCGGGCATTCGCGCCGCGGAACTGGTGAAGCCGGGCGAATCCCAGTCCGAACTTCCCAAGGATTCCGCGGATCGGGCGCTGGCGCGTCTCGACAAGTTCCGCTGGTCCAAGGGCGGCACGCCGACCGCGCAATTGCGCGACAAGATGCAGCGGACCATGCAGAACAATTGCGCGGTCTTCCGGACCGGCGAGGTTCTCGAAGAAGGCTCCAAGCTCATTCACGACGTGTGGAACGGTCTTTCGGACGTTTGCATCACCGATCGTTCCCTCATCTGGAATTCCGATCTGCTTGAGACGCTGGAGTTCGACAATCTGATCATTCAGGCCGTGGTGACGATGGACTCGGCCGTCGAGCGCAAGGAGAGCCGAGGCGCCCATGCGCGCGAGGATTATCCGGATCGCGACGACGCAAACTGGATGAAGCATACGCTTGCCTGGGCCAATGATGAGACCAAGCGCGTCGCCATCGATTTCCGCCCGGTCCACACCTATACGATGACCAATGAGGTCAGTTACATCGAGCCAAAAGCTCGCGTTTACTGATCGGGAGCCGCACACATGGTCGAATTCGCCCTTCCCCGCAATTCCCGCCCCTCTCCGGGCAAGACCTGGCCCAAACCCGCGGGCGCGAAAAACATCCGCGAATTCCGCGTCTATCGCTGGAATCCGGAAGATGGACAGAACCCGCGGATCGACACCTATTTCGTGAACATGGACGATTGCGGTCCGATGGTGCTCGACGCCATCATCTGGATCAAGAACACGGTCGATCCGACGCTCACGTTCCGCCGGTCCTGCCGTGAGGGCATTTGCGGATCCTGCGCGATGAACATCGACGGGACGAATACGCTCGCCTGCACGAAGGACATGACCACGATCTCGGGCGCGGTGAAGATTTATCCGCTCCCCCACATGCAGGTGGTGAAGGATCTGGTGCCCGATCTCACGGGCTTCTACGCCCAGCACGCCTCGATCGAGCCCTGGCTCAAGACCGATACGCCTTCGCCGGAAAAGGAATGGGGCCAGTCGCCGGAAGATCGCAGCAAGCTCGATGGCTTGTACGAATGCATCCTGTGCGCGTGCTGCTCAACGTCCTGCCCCAGCTATTGGTGGAACGGCGACCGCTATCTGGGACCGGCCGCTCTTCTCCAGGCCTATCGTTGGCTTGCCGACTCGCGTGACGAATCCACAGGCGAACGGCTCGATTTCCTCGAAGATCCGTTCCGTCTCTATCGCTGCCACACGATCATGAATTGCGCGAAAACCTGCCCGAAGGGTCTCAATCCCGCCAAGGCCAT
>CAIXDD010000357.1 GCA_903918155.1 uncultured Hyphomicrobiales bacterium | reverse complement strand
GGCGACCGCAGCCGCCGTGACGATGCGCCTCATGGCGTTCCTCCCTTGTTGTCCGGCGTCTCCAGGACGCCCTTGGGCGCCCAAATGCGCCGTTTCAGGCCGCGCTCGCGCGACCTCCATCGTCGATCTCGCAGCCTTGCGCAGCTATTGCGCGGCCGCAGCGCTCTCCGGCGCATATTTCGCGCACAAGGTCTTCCAATAGGCGACGCGCGCCTTCTGGCCTTCGACCACATCCGCGGGCACCTCCACGAAAGGCGGGCGCAGCGGACCGGGATCAACATAGCCGGCAAGACGAATGCCCACTTTGGAGGCCGTTTCGCGCCAGGAGAGATTTTTCTTCGGCGAGCCGAGCGGAGAAATATCCGCCGTGATCGCTTGGGCGCGCGCGTAATCGCCATTGCGCACGGCCTCGCGCAGCGCGAGCTGCGGCCACGGGCCCATCCAGGCGTCGATGGACCAGAAGCCGCGCGCGCCGAGCCTTGCATAGTCCGCGATCTGGTTCTGGTTGACCATGATCGTCATGCGTCCCTCGAGGATCTTTTGCAGGCGCTCGAATTCCTCCGCCGAGCGATGGCTGTCCTTCATGGCGACGACGCGCGGATTTTGCGCGATTTGCGTGACCGCCTCCACCGGCAGCGTCACGTTATGCAGCGCCGGATTGTGATAGATCATGATGTTGAGATGGGGAAACGCCTCGCCGATGTCCTTGTAGAAGCGCATCGCGTTTTCGATGCTCGAGGGAAAATAATAAGGCACGCCGACGAGAACGCCGTCGATCTTCGCGCCCTCAAGTAACTTGCACTTCTCATAGACTTCGCGCGTATGCGTGGACGTGACGCCCGCGAACAGCGGAACGCGCTGCTTGTTCACGGCCGCGGTTTCGTGGGCGAGCGTGCGAAACTCATCCATCATCAGCGTGTGGCATTCGCCAAAACTGCCGGTTGTGGAGATGACGTTCGCGCCATCGCGGATCATGCGGTCGACGCCGGCGTGAAGGCGCCCCACGTCGATGGTCGAGCGCGCGCGATAATCGCCGGCGTCATCGGTGGCGAACGCCGGCATCATGGCCATCAGGCCAGAAATGTCCTGAGCGGACAGCATGTCTCCTCCCATTGTTTATGAGCTTGGATTGGACGCGGAAAGCCCGAGCCTGTCAATGCGTTCCGCTGAACGCGCCGGCGTGAGGATCTATGGCGCGAGGTCATGCGCGCGCAGGAAATCGAGCATGGCGGAATCGAACGCGTGCGGATCTTCCAGGCAGCAGGCATGGCCCGCCTCCGGAATGACGACATGGCGCGCGCCGGCGATTCCCCGCGCCGTCTCGCGGCCCGCCTCCAGCGACAGGTCATGCGCGCCGTTCACCACCAGCGTGGGAACCTTGATGCGGCCAAGGCGCGGCGTCATGTTGCAAGCGGCGCGCGCGCGGAAAATCTGCGCGATGGATTGACCCGAGAGGGCGTGCGAATTCTCGCAGAACGTCTCCATGGCCCAGCGGCCCGCCCGCGTCTGCGTGAAGCCGGGCGCGAATAATTCCCGCATATGCGCGGCCCGATATGCGGCGAGATCTGGCGAGGTATAGCCGTCGATGCGATGCTGGATGCGCCCGCCGCCGCGGCTGGCGCCGCCCACGAGCACGAGCCCGCGCGCCAGCGCCCCATGGTCGAGCCCGAGAAGAAGCGCCATGCCGGAGCCGACGCTGCAGCCTGCGAAAATCGCGTGCGTCACGCCCTCGCGCCGGCACACGCCCGCCACGTCCCCCGCCATATCCTCCAGAGTGAACGGGCTTTCCGGCTTGTCGGAAAATCCATAGCCGCGGATGTCGACGTTGATCGTGCGGAACGTCTGCGAGAAACGCGCGACCTGATGGGTCCACAGGCGCCGGTCGAACGGATTGGCGTGGATGAAGACCAGAACCGGCGCATCGGCGCCGGGCGGCCCGCTGGTCTCGTAATGAATGCGGAGTCCCGTCTCCTCGCTCCAGGCCATGCGCGCCTCCTCCCGTTTTCGCGATGCTAGGCGCAGGCCCGCCCTCTCACAAGCGCGCCGCTTGAACGCGACCATGGTCGCGGGCGGCGCGAATCGGATAAGGTGCCGCCTTCTCCCGCAACGGACCGGCTCCATGCGCTTCATTCACACGGCGGATTGGCAGATCGGCAAATCCTTCCGCCGCTACGGCGACAAGGAAAGCGTGCTGCGGCGGGCGCGGCTGGACGCCATCGAGCGCATCGGCGCGCTGGCCCGCAGCGAGAACGCGCCCTTCGTCATGGTGGCGGGCGACGTCTACGATCATTTCGCGCCATCCGACCAGACCGCCGGCGAACCCGTGGAGCGCATGCGCGCGTTTCCCGACGTGCAATGGCTGCTGCTGCCCGGCAATCACGATCCCCATCGCGCCGACGCGGTGTGGGACAGGCTCTTGCGGCGCGGCCTGCCAGGCAATGTGATCCCGGTTCTCGACGCCCGTCCGATGGAGCTTGCGCCCGGCGTCGCGCTTTTGCCAGCGCCGCTGCTGCGCAACAGCGAGACGAGCGACCTGACGCGCTGGATGGACGAGGCGCCGAGCGCGCCCGGCGCGATCCGCATCGGCCTCGCCCATGGCGCCGTGACGGGCTTCGGCGAGCAGCAGGAAGCGGCGAATGTCATCGATCCGGGCCGCGCGAAATCCGCAGGCCTCGCCTATCTGGCGTTGGGCGATTGGCATCGCACGCTGCAGATCAACGAGCGCGTCTGGTATTCGGGCACGCATGAGCCCGACCGCGCCGGCGGCCAGAAAAGCGGCCAGGCGCTCCTCGTCGAGATCGACGGCCCGCAGGCGCCGCCGCGCGTCAGCCTGCGCGAGGTCGGCGCTTTTCGCTGGGAGACGACGACATTCGATCTGGCGGGCGCGACGGCCGATGACGTGGAGGCGCGCCTGCGCGCCCTGCCCGACTTGCCGCGCACGCTCTTGCGCATCGGCTTTTCCGGCGCGGCGCCGCTGGCCTTGCGGGCGGAAGCGGAGCGGCGCATCGAAACGCTGCGCG
>CAIXDD010000356.1 GCA_903918155.1 uncultured Hyphomicrobiales bacterium | reverse complement strand
GTTCCTTCGGCAAACCCGGCGGCTCTGGCGGCGGCCGGCGCGGTCGGGATTGAGCTTGCGCCATGCGCATCGTCGGCGGCGCCTTTCGCGGGCGCGTTTTGAAAGCGCCTTCCACGTCGGCCGTGCGGCCGACGTCGGATCGTCTGCGCGAGACCTTGTTCAACATCCTCGCCCATTCCTATGGCGATCCCGTGCAGGGCGCGCGGGTGATGGACCTGTTCGCCGGCACGGGCGCGCTGGGGCTTGAGGCCTTGTCGCGCGGGGCGCGTTTCGCGCTGTTTGTGGACGATGGCGCGGAAGGGCGCGCCCTCCTGCGCGCCAATGTGGAGAGCCTGGGCTGCGGCGGCGTCAGCAAGGTGTTCCGCCGCGACGCGACCAAGCTCGGCGCCATGCCGCCGGGCGAAGCCTATGGCCTGGCTTTCCTCGACCCGCCCTACGGACGCGGGCTTGCGCCGCTGGCGCTCGCCTCCCTGCGCGACGGCGGCTGGCTTGCGCAAGGCGGGCTTGCGGTGGTGGAGGAGGAGGCGTCCGCCGCGCTCGATCCGCCGGAAGGTTACGCGCTCGTCGAACGGCGCAGCTATGGCGACACGCAGGCGGTCTTTCTGCGCCGGCAGGCGTGAGGATCGGCCGCCCCTTGCAATCGCGCGCGCAATCCCCATCTTGAGCTATAAGCGATCGCCGCGCGGCTCCCCCCGCCCGCGGAGGATCGCAGCGCTCAGGCGCACGTCGACCACGGATGTACTGGCGACGCAGCGCGGAGCGCGACGTTCCGGCATGAAAATGATCGGAATTGGGAAGCCTCGAGCCTGTCTCGAGGCTTTTTCCATTTCAGGCCCATGGGCGCCCAGCCCTTAGGCGCCGCGCCGCAAGATGCGGCTAATGGACGAGGCGCCTGCGGCCGCGGCGCCGCTGAAATAGACGCCAAGCCGTGGTACAAGCCTTGCTTACCCGCATCGAGGGGCGCTTCGCTCCGGGGCAGCGTCATGGCGGAACGGTCTTTTTGGGATGAAATGACAGGGGGCGGCGCCGATGTGCGCACGATCTACGCCCGCGTCGACGAATGGCTGCGCGGCACGCCGCCCGATCTCCTCGCGGCGCGCCGCACGCAGGCCGAGCTTCTCTTCCGCCGCATCGGCATCACCTTCGCGGTCTACGGCGACAAGGACGCGGCCGAGCGGCTCATCCCCTTCGACATCATCCCCCGCGTCATCGGCCAGCGGGAATGGAGTCGGCTGGAGAAAGGGCTCATCCAGCGCGTGAAGGCGATCAACGCCTTCCTGTGCGACATTTACGGCCCCCGCGAAATCCTGCGCGCGGGTCTCGTGCCCGCCGATCTCGTCTATCGCAATCCCCATTTCCGTCCCGAAATGGCCGGCAGGCGCGCCCCGCACGACGTCTGGGTGCATATCGCCGGCATCGACCTCGTGCGCACCGGCGAGGACGACTTCTATGTGCTGGAGGACAACGCCCGCACGCCCTCCGGCGTCTCCTATATGCTGGAGAACCGCGACGTGATGATGCGCCTGTTGCCGGACCTCGTGTCGAGCCATCGCATCGCGCCTGTCGAGAATTACACCGACCTTCTGCTCAATTGCCTGCGCTCGGTCGCCCCGCCCTCCGCCAGCCGCGAGCCCGTCGTCGCGCTGCTCACGCCGGGCCTGTTCAATTCGGCCTATTACGAACATTCCTTTCTCGCCGACCGATTGGGCGTGGAGCTTGTGGAGGGCCACGACCTCTCCGTGCGCGACGGCGTGGTCTATATGCGCACCACGCAGGGCCCGCGCCGGGTGGACGTGATCTATCGCCGCATCGACGACGATTTCCTCGATCCGCTCGCCTTCCGGCCTGACTCCGTGCTCGGCGTGCCGGGCCTGCTGGAGGCCTATCAGGCGGGCAACGTCACCCTCGCCAATGCGGTGGGAACCGGCGTGGCCGACGACAAGGCGATGTACACCTACATGCCCGAGATCGTGCGCTTCTATCTGGGCGAGGACGCCCTCTTGCAGAACGTGCCGACCTGGCGCTGCCGCGAGCCCGACTCGCTCGCCTATGTGCGCGCGCATCTGGGCGAACTCGTCGTGAAGGAGGTCAACGGCTCGGGCGGCTACGGCATGCTCGTGGGCCCGCACGCCTCGCGCGAGGAGATCGCCGCCTTCGACAAGAAGCTGCAAGCCGCGCCCGACAATTACATCGCGCAGCCCACGCTGTCGCTGTCCACCTGCCCCGCCTTCGTGGAGGAGGGCGTCGCCCCGCGGCACGTCGACCTGCGGCCCTTCGTGCTCACCGGCGCGGAAGGCTCGCGCGTCGTGCCCGGCGGCCTCACCCGCGTGGCGATGCGCGAGGGTTCGCTCGTCGTCAATTCCAGCCAGGGCGGCGGCACCAAGGACACCTGGGTCATTGAGGACGCCTGATGCTCGCGCGCACCGCTGACAATCTGTTCTGGCTGGCCCGCTATGTGGAGCGCGCGGAATTCGCCGCCCGCATCATCGACATCACCGCGCGTCTGGCCGCGTTGCCGACCGCCTATGGCGGGGGCGCGGAATGGGAGAGCGCCTTGTCGGCGGTCGGCTCCCTCGACCGTTTCAAGGCGCGCTACGAAAAGGCCGACGAGGCGAGCGTGATCGAATTTCTCATCTTCGATCCGCAAAATCCCTCGTCCATCCGCTCCTGCATCGCCAGCGCGCGCACCAACGCCCGCGCCGTGCGCACGGCGCTCACCGCCGACATGTGGCAATGCATCAACGCCGCATGGCTGGAATTGCGCAGCATGGAGCGCGCCCGCGCGCCCTTCGAGCGCATGAGCCGCGAGCGCATCGACCCGTTCCTCGACATGGTGAAAGCCATGTCGCGCGACTTCGACGGCGCCGCCTATCGCAACATGCTGCGCAACGACGCCTATTGGTTCAGCCGGCTCGGCCTTTATATGGAGCGCGCCGACAACACCGCCCGCATTCTCGACGTGAAATATCACGTCCTGCTGCCCGAGAGCGAGGCGGTGGGCGGCTCGCTCGATTATTTCCAGTGGACGTCGATCCTGCGCGCGGTCTCCGCCTTCACGGCCTATCATTGGGTCTATCGGCAGGGCGTGAAGCCCTGGCTCATCGCCGACCTGCTCATCCTCAAAAAGGAAATGCCGCGCTCGCTCGTCTCCTGCTACGACAATCTCGTGCGCTATCTCGATGCGATCGGCGCCGCCTATGGCGCGCAGGGCCCCGCCCAGCGTCACGCGCGCGCCATGCTGCTGAGGCTGGAGAATGGCGCGCTGGAGGATGTGTTCGACGTCG
>CAIXDD010000355.1 GCA_903918155.1 uncultured Hyphomicrobiales bacterium | reverse complement strand
GCGCGCAAGCCGCCGGCCAACCGCGCGACATCCTCCTCGAAGGCGCCCCAGGTCCATATGCGCGCGCCGCCTTCCAGCGGCGCCCAGATCAGGAAAGGCTTGTCAGGATGGGCCTGCGCGCGTTCGCGCAGGCAGGAGGCCGCATCCATGCCCGCGAAGGGGTGAAGGAAGCTCTCGTGCTCGATATGCGGCGTCGTCATGAAGTCTCGTTCCTCATTCCCACGCGGCGGGGCGCGCCTCGTGCAGGCGCCCGCCCAGGCGCACGGGCGTGATCATGGCCGCAAGTCCGGCCGCATCCGTCTCCACCGCGACGCCGCACAGGGTCGCGGGCCCTTCGGCGGGTTCGAAACGCCCCGAGGAGATGCGCCGCGTGAAACGGTTGAGCGGCTCGGCCTTGTTCATGCCGATCACGGAATCGTAATCGCCCGTCATGCCGGCGTCGCTTTGATAGGCGGTGCCGCCGGGCAGGATCTGCGCGTCGGCGGTGGGGGCGTGCGTATGGGTGCCCACGACGAGCGAGGCGCGGCCGTCGCATAAATGGCCCATCGCATATTTCTCGCTCGTCGTCTCCGCATGGATGTCCACGATGGCGGCGTCGCAGCCGCGGCCCAGCGGACAGGCGTCCAGCTCGCGGTCGGCGATTGCGAAGGGGTCGTCGAGCGGATCCATGAAGACGCGGCCCATGAGATTCATCACGAGCACGCGCGCCCCATTATGCGTCTCGATGAGGTTCACGCCGCGCCCGGGCGTGCCGGCGGGATAGTTCGCCGGCCGGATGAGACGCGGCTGGCGCTCGATGAAGACGAGCGTCTCGCGCTGATCCCATGCGTGATTGCCCAGCGTCACGCAATCCGCGCCGGCGTTGATGAATTCCTCGCAGATGGATTCGGTGATGCCGAACCCGCCGGCGGCGTTCTCGCCGTTCACGCAGACGAAATCGAGCTTCCAGCGCGCGCGCAGATCGGGCAGCGCGTCGACAAGCGCATGGCGGCCCGTGCGGCCCACGACGTCGCCGATGAAGAGAATGCGCATGGGGCGCTCCTATTGCGCGTCGCCCGCGCGCCAGGCGCGCGAGCAATCGATGAGTTCGTTTTCGGTGAGGATGAAATCAAGCGGCTGGTCGTGGTCTTCTTCGGGCACGCGGTCGATCTCCTGACAGGAGAAGCCGACGCCCACGGCGGGCGCGGGGCGGGCGGCGCGGATGCGCGCGAGCGTCGCGTCGTAATAGCCCCCGCCATAGCCCAGACGATAGCCGCGGCGGTCGAAGGCGGCGAGCGGGACGAAGAGAAGATCGGGCTGCGCCTCGGGCAGGCTGGGCGCGGGCTCTGGAATGCGCATCGCGCCCTCCACGAGAGGCTGGCCCCGCCGCCAGCGACGGAAGACGAGCGGGGAGCCGGGCGCGCCCGCGCAGGGCAGGGCCACGACGATCTCGTGATAATCGCAGGCCTGCGCGAGAAGCAGCATGTCGGGCTCCGTTCCCACGGGCCAGAACAAGGCGACCGTGCGCGCGAAGGCGCGGCGCGCGAAGCCGACGCCTTCCAGCGCCAGCCGCTGCGCGAAAGCCTCGCGCGCGGCCTCGGGCACGTCGGCCCGCCGGGCGAGGGAGGCGCGGCGCAGGAATGGCTTGTCGGATGCGGGATCGACCATGCGCCGCTGGCTAGCACAATCCGCGCGCATGCGGGAAGGCGAAAGCCGGAGCGGGCGGGAGCGAAAAGGGAAAGCGCGGAGCCACATGAGCCGTGGGACATCGATCCCGGGAACCTACAAAGTAGGTGGGCGCCGTGTGCCCAAGTCCACGGACAAGGGCAGGGACAGCTCCCAAGAGATCGATAAGGCCCCGGAAATAGTGTCCAACACGCGATCCGCAGCCCCGCCCGACCAATGTAGGGGAGCGGCGGGCAAAAAGCCAGCGCGGCAGCGCGCGGACGCTCCCTCCGGCGCTTTGCGTCTAAGGTTTGCGCCAGCCCGCGTTCATCTGCTGGGTCATGCCCTCGATCCGCGCGGAGGCGGCGTCGAGCGCGTCGGCGAGCGCGATGGCCCAGCCGTCGGTCGCGTGCAGGGCGGCCTCGCGCGTTTCGGTGACGCTGGCGATCTCCGCCTGCAGCGATTCGATCTTGCGGCGCGCCTCGGACAATTCGTCGGCCAGAGTGATGGCCGCCATGACGGTGAGGCGCTGGTCGCCGATCTCGCCGAAGCCGCGGCGCATCTCGGCGATCTTGGCGTCGACGACGCGCGCCAATTCCTCCAGATGCGGCTCCTCGCCGTCGTTGCAGGCCATGCGATAGGGGCGGCCGGCGATGGTGACGTTGACCTGCGACATCGGATCAGCCTTCCCGCGGCGCGCGCGCGGCGTCCAGCACGGCGCGCACGCTGGCGCTGGCGCGCTCCACCCGTTCGCGCGCGTCCTCATTGGCGAGGCTGAGCGCGCGGGCGCGCGCCATCGCGCCGTCAAGCTCGGCGGCCAGCCGCGCCCGGTCGTCCTGCATGACGGAGAGTTCGTCTTCGAGGTCGGCGCGCACCCGGTCGGCGACGGACAGCCGCTCTCCCGCCGCCTCGAGCTGATCGAGGGCGGAGGCGAAGCGCTTCAGCGAATCTTCCAGTCGATCGGGGAGCTTCATGCCGGATATGCTTCATGGGCGCGATCAGGCGCGACCGCCGGGCCATTAGCCGTCCCTTGCGCGGCAGGGTCAACGTCGGTTTTCCGCTTTGCCCACAGATGAATCGCCGCAAGGCCGGCTTCGCGCGCCGCAAGCGCCTTGCTGCGCTTTGACAGGCGGGGGCGAGGTGTTAATGGAAACGCCGTTCCGGCCGCCGGGCGCGTTCCGCACGGCCTTTCCCGCGTCACTTTTGGAAAGCCGACATGACGATCTCCCACACCGCCATGGCCAACGCCATCCGCGCGCTCGCCATGGACGCGGTCGAGAAGGCGAAATCCGGACATCCGGGCCTCCCGATGGGCGCCGCCGACATTGCGACGGCCCTGTTCACGCGCACGCTGAAATTCGATCCGCGCGACCCCAAATGGCCTGACCGCGACCGTTTCGTGCTCTCCGCCGGCCATGGCTCGATGCTGCTGTACGCGCTGCTGCATCTGACCGGCTCGCCGGAAATGACCATCGAGGAGCTGAAGAATTTCCGCCAGCTCGACTCGAAGACGCCGGGCCACCCGGAGAATTTCATCACCGCCGGCGTCGAGACGACCACGGGCCCGCTGGGCCAGGGCGTCGCCACGGCCGTGGGCATGGCGCTGGCCGAGCGCATGCTGAACGCCGAATTCGGCGACGTGGTGGACCACCGCACCTATGTTCTGGCCTCCGACGGCGACCTGATGGAGGGAATCAGCCAGGAATCCATCGCCATCGCCGGCCATCTCAAGCTGAACCGGCTGATCGTCCTGTGGGACGACAACGGAATCTCCATCGACGGGCCCTTGTCGGTCGCCGATTCCATGGATCAGCTCAAGCGTTTCGAGGCCGCCGGCTGGGCCGCCACGCGCGTCGACGGCCATGATCAGGACGCCATCGGCGCCGCGCTCGACGCCGCCAGGGCCTCCGACCGGCCGAGCCTGATCGCCTGCAAGACCATCATCGGCTATGGCGCCCCCAAGCGCGCGGGCACGTCCAAGTCCCACGGCGAGCCGCTGGGCGCCGAAGAGATCGCCGGCGCCCGCGCGGCGCTGGACTGGCCGCATGCGCCCTTCGTGATCCCGCAGGACATTCTGGACGCCTGGCGCGCCGTGGGCGCGCGCGGGGGCGCCGTCAACGCCGCCTGGAAGGCCCGCCTCGCCGCGATGGACGCCGGCAAGCGCGCCGAGTTCGAGCGCCGCCTCGCCGGCGACCTGCCGGCGGCGCTGAAGGCCGCCGCCCAGGAATACAAGAAGAAGCTCTCCGCGGACGCGACCGAGATCGCCACGCGCAAGGCGTCGGAGGCCGTGCTCAACGCGCTCGCCCCCCATGCGCCCGAACTCGTCACCGGCTCCGCTGACCTCACCGGCTCCAACAACACCAAGGTCGCCGCCACGCCGGCGATCTCGCCGGGCGATTACGCCGGCCGCTTCGTGCATTGGGGCATTCGCGAACACGGCATGGCCGCAGCCCTCAACGGCATGGCGCTGCATGGCGGCTATATTCCCTCCGGCGCGACCTTCCTCGTCTTCGCCGATTACATGCGCCCGTCGCTGCGTTTGGCCGCGCTCATGGGCCTGCGCCACATCGAAGTGCTGACGCATGATTCCATCGGCCTTGGCGAGGACGGCCCCACCCATCAGCCGGTGGAGACCATCGCCAGCCTGCGCGCGATGCCTAATCTCAACGTCTTCCGCCCCGCGGACCAGACCGAGACGCTCGAATGCTGGCAATTGGCGCTGGAGGCGCGCACGAGTCCTTCGGTTCTCGCGCTGACGCGGCAAAATCTTCCGCAAGTGCGTAAACAATTCGTCGAAGAGAATCTGAGCGCCGGCGGCGCCTATGAGGTCTCGCCCGCCAAGGGCGCGGCGCAGGTGTCGCTGTTCGCCTCCGGCTCGGAGGTCGCCATCGCGCTCGAAGCGCAGAAATTGCTGGCGGACAAGGGCGTCGCCGCGCGCGTCGTGTCGGTTCCCTGCATGGACCTGTTCCTTGCGCGCGACGTTTCCGAACGTCAGGCGGTGATCGGCTCGGCGCCCGTGAAAGTGGCCATCGAGGCCGCCATCCGCATGGGCTGGGACGCGATCATCGGCCCTGACGGAGCGTTCGTGGGCATGGAAGGCTTCGGCGCCAGCGCGCCTTACAAGACGCTTTACGAATATTTTGGCATTACGGCGGAGAAAGCGGCTGAGGCCGCGCTCGCCGGGCTGAAGCGCTAGAGCGGCGCGGCGCGACCCCCACCGGGCGCGCGGCGACGAGAGAAGAACAAGGATCGGAGTAAAGAGCCATGGCAGTGAGGGTCGCTATCAACGGGTTCGGGCGCATCGGCCGCAATGTGCTGCGCGCCATCGTGGAATCGGGGCGCACGGACATCGAGGTCGTCGCCATCAACGATCTGGGCCCCGTGGAGACCAATGCGCATCTGCTGCGCTTCGATTCCGTGCATGGCCGCTTCCCCGCGCAAGTGACGGTCGCCGGCGACACGATCGACGTGGGCCGCGGCCCGATCAAGGTCACCGCCATCCGCAATCCCGCCGAACTGCCGCATCGCGAGCTGAAGATCGACATCGCGCTGGAATGCACGGGCATCTTCACCTCCAAGGACAAGGCGAAAGCCCATCTGGACGCCGGCGCCAAGCGCGTGCTCGTCTCCGCGCCCTGCGACGACGCGGATTTGACGGTCGTCTTCGGCGTCAATCACGACAAGCTGACGAAGGACCATCTGGTCGTCTCCAACGCCTCGTGCACCACCAATTGCCTGTCGCCGGTCGCCAAGGTGCTGAACGACGCCATCGGCATCGCGCATGGCTTCATGACGACGATCCATTCCTATACGGGCGACCAGCCGACGCTCGACACGATGCACAAGGACCTCTACCGCGCGCGCGCGGCGGCCCTGTCGATGATCCCCACCTCCACCGGCGCGGCCAAGGCCGTGGGCCTCGTGCTGCCGGAGCTGAACGGCAAGCTCGACGGCGCGGCCATCCGCGTGCCCACGCCCAATGTCTCCGTTGTGGACCTGAAGTTCACCGCCAAGCGCGCGACGACGAAGGACGAGATCAACGACGCGATCAAGCGCGCCGCCGCGCAGGAGCTGAAGGGCGTGCTCGGCTACACCGACGTGTCGAACGTCTCCATCGACTTCAACCATGACAGCCATTCCTCGGTCTTCCATCTCGACCAGACGAAGGTGATCGACGGCACGTTCGTGCGCATCCTGTCCTGGTACGACAACGAATGGGGCTTCTCGAACCGCATGGCCGACACAGCGGTCGCCATGGCGAAGAAGATCTGAGCCAGCGGGCGCGGCCGAAGGGCCGCGCCTTTTCCATCAGCGCGGCGCATGCCGCTGACCCGCACAGGACAATGCCAAAGTTTCGTTCGCTCGACGCCGCCGATTTCAAAGACAAGCGCGTTCTCCTGCGCGTGGACCTCAATGCGCCGATGGAGAACGGCAAGCTCGCCGACGCCACGCGCATCGAGCGCATCGTGCCCACGATCCACGAGATCGCCGACAAGGGCGGCAAGGTGATCCTGCTGTCGCATTTCGGCCGGCCCAAGAATGGGCCCGATCCTGAAAATTCCCTGCGCATCCTCGTGGACATCATGACGCGCTATGTCGGCCGCCCGGTCGGCTTCGCCACGGATTGCGTGGGCGCGCCGGCCGAAGAGGCGGTGGCGGCCATGAAGCCCGGCGACATTCTGTTGCTTGAGAACACGCGCTTCCACAAGGGCGAGGAAAAGAACGATCCCGCCTTCGTCGCCCAGCTCGCCAAACTCGGCGATCTCTATGTGAACGACGGCTTCTCGGTGGCCCATCGCGCCCACGCCTCCACGGAAGGCGTCGCGCGGGTGCTGCCCGCTTTCGCCGGGCGCACCATGCAGGCGGAGCTTGAGGCGCTGGAGAAGGCGCTCGAAAATCCCGCGCGGCCGGTCGCCGCCGTGGTGGGCGGCGCCAAGATCTCCACCAAGCTCGACCTGCTCGCCAATCTCGCCAAGCGGGTCGATTTCATCATCATCGGCGGCGCGATGGCCAATACGTTTCTCGCCGCGCAAGGCAAGAATGTGGGAAAATCGCTCTACGAGAAGGATCTTCTCGACGTCGCGCGCAAGATGGTCGAGGCCGCCCGCGCCGCCAAATGCCAGATCGTCCTGCCCTCCGACGCCGTGGTCGCCACGCAGTTCAAGGCCCATGCGCCCTCCCATGTCGTCTCGGTCGACAATGTGGGCGCCGACGAGATGATCCTCGACGCGGGCCCGCGTTCGGTCGTGGAGGTCGAGCGCATTCTGGGCATGTGCAAGACGCTCGTGTGGAACGGCCCGTTCGGCGCCTTCGAGCTGGAGCCCTTCGACGCGGCGACCAATGCGGTGGCCAGAAGCGCGGCCGCGCTCACCGATGCGGGCAAGCTCGTCACGGTGGCGGGCGGCGGCGACACGGTGTCGGCGCTCAATCAGGCCGGCGTGGGCGAACGCTTCACCTATATCTCCACCGCCGGCGGCGCCTTTCTCGAATGGATGGAAGGCAAGGACTTGCCGGGGGTCGCCGCGCTGGGCGCCTGATCGAATTCAACTGGACGCAACGCAAGCGGCGGCCCGGCGAGGCCGCCTTCTTTCGGAGGGAGCACATGGCCCGCATCACGCTGAGACAGCTTCTCGACCACGCCGCCGAGCACGATTACGGCGTGCCGGCGTTCAACATCAACAATATGGAGCAGGCGCTCGCCATCATGGCGGCGGCCGATTCCACGGATGCGCCGGTCATCATCCAGGCCTCGCGCGGCGCCCGGCAATACGCCAACGACATCATGTTGAAGCACATGATGGACGCGGTGATGGAGATTTATCCGCATATTCCCGTGTGCGTGCATCTCGATCACGGCAACGAGCCCGCGACCTGCATGACCGCCATTCAGGCGGGCTTCACCTCGGTGATGATGGACGGCTCGCTCAAGGCCGACGCCAAGACGCCCGCCGACTGGGCCTATAACGTCGACGTGACGAAGAAGGTCGTGAATATGGCGCATCTGGGCGGCATTTCCGTTGAGGGCGAGCTGGGCGTGCTGGGCTCGCTGGAGACCGGCATGGGCGAGAAGGAAGACGGGCACGGCGCCGAAGGCAAGCTGTCGCACGACCAATTGCTCACCAATCCCGACGAGGCGGTGAAATTCGTGAACGAGACGCAGGTCGACGCGCTCGCCATCGCGATGGGCACGTCGCATGGCGCCTATAAATTCTCGCGCAAGCCCGACGGCGCCGTTCTCGCGATGAACGTGATCGAGGAAATCCATCGCCGCATGCCCAATATGCATCTGGTGATGCACGGCTCCTCCTCGGTGCCGCAGGACCTGCAGGACGTCATCAACCAATATGGCGGCAAGATGCCGCAAACCTGGGGCGTGCCGGTGGAGGAGATCCAGCGCGGCATCAAGAACGGCGTGCGCAAGATCAATATCGACACCGACAACCGCATGGCGATTACCGGCCAGATCCGCAAGATCCTCGCCGAACATCCCGGCGAATTCGATCCGCGCAAATATCTCAAGCCCGCCATGGACGCGATGACCAAGCTCTGCAAGGAGCGGCTCGAGCAGTTCAACACGGCCGGGCAGGCCGGCAAGATCAAGGCGCTGCCGCTCTCCGCCATGGCGAAGCGCTACGCTTCAGGCGCGCTTGCGGTGAAGGCGTCCTGATCGCCTCCGCCCGCATCTGACGTCGCAACGAGAGGGCTGGCGCGCGCGGGCCCTTTTTTTGCGCGCGCCCGACCTTTTTTCGCCTGCGTCCATTGATTCAAGGAGGGGCGTGAACGCGGTTCGCATCGGGAGGCGCGCATGGACCGGGATCGACTCGCATCGCTGGCCGCCGCGCTTGGCGCGCGCAAGGGCGGCGCCCGTCAGGGCCTGCTCGCGGCGGATGAAAGCCCCGGGACGATCGGCAAGCGTTTCGAGGCCGCCGGCGTCGCATGCACGCCCGAGAGCCGGCGCGCGTATCGGGAGATCTTGTTGCGCAGCGAGGCGCTGGGCGCGCAGATTTCCGGCGTCATCCTCCATGACGAGACGATCCGCCAGACCGCCGCCGACGGCGAATCCTTCGTCGCGGCGATCGCGCGCGCGGGCGCCATTCCCGGCGTGAAGGTCGATCGCGGCGTCACGCCGCTGCCCGGCTTTCCCGGCGAGAGCGCGACGGAGGGGCTCGACGGACTGGCCGCGCGGCTCGCCGAATATCGCGCGATGGGCGCGCGCTTCGCCAAATGGCGGGCCGTGATCGACGTGGGCATGGGCGCGCCCAGCGATCATTGCCTCAACGCCAATGCGCAGGCGCTCGCTCGTTACGCGGCCCATTGCCACGCCGCCGATCTCGTCCCCATCGTCGAACCCGAAGTGCTGATGGACGGCGACCACGACCTCGCCCATTGCTATGCGGTGAGTAAGCGCACGCTCAACCGCGTCTTCGCGGAATTGCACGAAGCGCGCGTGTTTCTCGAAGGCGTCGTGCTCAAGCCGAACATGGTCGTGCCCGGCCTCAAGAATCCGCGCAGCGCCCAGCCCGAGGAGACCGCGCGCGCCACGCTGCGCCTGCTGCGCACCTGCGTGCCCGTGGCCGTGCCCACCATCGCCTTTCTGTCGGGCGGGCAGGGAGAGGTGGAGGCGAGCGCCAATCTCGACGCGATCAACCGGCTGGGGCCCCTGCCCTGGGCGGTGACCTTTTCCTTCGGCCGCGCGCTGCAGGAAAGCGCGCAGAAGACATGGGCCGGCAAAGCGGAGAATGCGGCGCAGGCGCAGCGCGTGTTCGCGCATCGCGCGCGCATGAACGCGCTTGCGGCCGCCGGGCGCTGGGAGGCCGCGTTCGAGACGCGCGCGTGAGGGCGTGCGAGGCGGCGCGCTCAAAAAAAGACCCGGCGCGAACGCCGGGTTTCAAGTTTTGACGCGACTCTGGAGAAGATCGCGCCGATCTTGTGAGGGGTCAGAAGCGGCGCTCGACGCGCAGCTTCATGCCGACGTTGTCGTTGTCGATGTTGCGCGAGGCGGTCGCGCTCTTGCGTTCGGCGCGCACGTAGAGAGCCTGCACGCCGATGTCGAACTGGCTGACCGGCGACCACACGAGCTGGGCGCCCGCGCTGGTGGCGGTGGCCGTGTCTGTCGTGCCGTTGTTCAGGTCCATGTCGGCGTAGGCACCGAACAGCACGGTGCGCCATTGCGGCGTCCAGTAGTGCTGCAACTGGGCGCCGATGCTCCAGCCCTTCGAGGTCGTGACCGGCAGCGAAGGCAGCGGGGCGACCGGGCCCCACGATCCCGACGACGGGGTCGAGAGGTTGGTGTTGCCGACGCCGAGTTTGACGAGGCCGTCCCAGTAATTGGCGGTGAATTCGATGGAGTCGCCGCGGCCGAGCATCGGCAGGTTGAACGCGACGCCCATGCCCACCGCGTAGCCGTCCTCTCCGATGATGGCCAGACGCGGCTGGTTGGCGGTGTAGGCGCCCATGGCTTGCAGGCGGCCCCACGACTGGTCGTAGTTGATGGCGGCGACGTAAACCGGGCCGTTGTTGTCCCACGATTGCGCGATGTCGTTGTCGTTCACGCCCCAGCCGGACGCGTTGCCATTGCCGTCCTGCACGCTGACGGTGGCGGAGAGGCCGCCGCCGAACGTCTGCGTGTAGGAGATCTGACGAATGCCGTTCGGCCAGCCGGTCCACCAATTGCTCATGTAGCCCCAGGAGCTCATGAAGGCGTAGGGCTGGCGGGCCTGGCCGAAGGTGAAGCCAGCGAAGCGGATATAGGCCGCCTCAATCGAGCTTGCGTTTTCCTGATCCATCGTGCCGGAGCCCGACTGGACGACGCGCGCCTGAATGAAGGCCTGAACCGCGCCATAGGGCGTAGGGGTGCGGGCGTCCGCGATCAGCGTGCCGCGCGTGTACCAGCCCGAGGTCGCGCCGGGGTGCGAGCCGTTGGAGTTTACCGGCGAGAAGTCGGTCGTGCCGGCGGTCTGGTTGGCGCGGTTGTCGTATTCGATGCGGACATAGCCGCCGATGCGCAGGCAGGTCTGTGTGCCGGGAATGTAGAAGAAGCCGGCGCCATAGGCGTCGCAGATCCTCACATATTCGACGGGCGCGGCCTTTCTGGTCGGGAGGTCGGCGGCCTGCGCGCCGGCGACGGTGAGCAGCGCGGCCCCCGATCCCAGTAGAATTCCCTTAACAAGCCCCATTTTTCCCTCCAGTATCGCGGTGTTCGCGCTGGCGCGCGCGCCAGTTGTCGAATGGCCGGAAATGGCCTAGACAGATCGTACGTCGATTTGTTCGTATTACGATCAATCTTGTGTCGTGATACGAGATATTATTCGCCGTGTGAAGGGGCGGCCGTATGCTTGACGCTGATAAGTCGGGGGATGTGGCAAATAAGCCACTCAGCCAAGCCGATTATGAAACGCTGGCCCGCTTTCGGCAGGCGCTGCGCAATTTCATGGCCTTCAGCGATTCCCAGCTTGAGGCCATCGGGCTCGGACCGCAGCGTTATCAGGCGCTTCTGGCGATAAAGGCGAAGCCCGACGGCTCGCGGATCTCGGTTGGCGAATTGGCCGATCTGCTGCTCATCAAGCCCAATACGGCGGCGGAGCTGGCCAATCGGCTGGAAGGCGCGGGCCTGATCGAACGCGTGCGCGACGAGAGCGACCGCCGCCGCGCTCTGCTGGCGCTCACGCCCGCCGGCGCCGCCAAGCTCGACGAGGCCGCGCAGGTCCATTTCTCGAAATTGCAGGAAAGCCGCTCGGCCCTGCTCAATCTCTTCGGCGCAAGCGAGGAGAGCGGCGCGCCCGGCTGAGGGCCGGGCCGTCCTTTCGCC
The DNA here is from genome assembly GCA_903918155.1 of uncultured Hyphomicrobiales bacterium. GTDB lineage: Bacteria > Pseudomonadota > Alphaproteobacteria > Rhizobiales > Beijerinckiaceae > Terripilifer. The sequence goes on along the minus strand of CAIXDD010000355.1, from coordinate 3,657 downwards.
CCAATCCTGCTCGATGCAGGAGCGTCGCACTCCCGAACAGGTTAGTCTGCGCCCCATGTCGGACGATTCGCCTGGTCTCTATCTCTTTTCGCCCCCGCTCGCGCATGCGGGCGATTTCGCGCCCGCCTTGCAGGAGGCGCTCGCCGGCGGCCATGTCGCCAGCGTCTATCTCGATCTGTCGGGCCTCGGCGACGGGGAGGGCGCGCGGCTCGCCGCCCCGCTCGTGGAGATCGTGCAGAAGGCCGGCGCCGCCGCGCTCGTGGCCGATGCGCGCGTCGCCGGGCGGGCCAAGGCCGACGGCGTTCATGTGCGCGCCGCCGGCGACAGGCTGGAGCGCGCGCTCGAAGACGCGCTCGAGTCCATGCGCCCCGACCGCATCGTGGGGGCGGGGCTTTTGCGCAACAAGCATGACGCGATGACCGCCGGCGAAGCCGACGTCGATTACGTCGCCTTCGGCGAGCCTTCCGACGACGGCTGGCGGCCCGCGCTGGCCGAGACGCTGGAGCGCGTGGGCTGGTGGGCGGAGATTTTCAACGTGCCCTGCGTGGCCTTCGCCGGCGCGCTTGAGGAGACGACGGCGCTCGTAGCCGCAGGCGCGGATTTCGTCGCCCTCGGCGCCGCCGTCTGGGACGATCCGCGCGGCCCGCGCGTCGCCGTGGCGCAAGCCGACGCCCTGCTCAAGGATGCGGGGCGGGCGCGCGGCCCATGAGGGGCGCCGTCAGGCGCCCCATGAGGCGCGCTCGATGAGGCGCCCTATCAGGCGCCCCGGCGCGCGCGGCTGCGTCCGCGTCCTGTGGGCGCTGGCGGCGCTTGCGCAGGCCGTCCCCGCAGGGGCGCAGGTTCCCCCGGGCCAGCCCGATCTGGCCTTCGGCGCCTTCCAGCGCGGTCAATACCAGACGGCGCTCGAAGAAGCGCTCAAGCGCATCAAGATCAATCCCGACGACGCGGCCGCCATGACCCTGCTGGGCGAATTGCATCGCGAAGGCTTCGCCGTGGCGCGCAATCCCGAAGCGGCGGCGCGCTGGTATCGCCTCGCGGCGCTGAAGGGCGACCGGCAGGCGCAATTCGCTCTCGGCATGGCGCATCTGTCGGGCTCGGGCGTGGAGAAGAATTCCGCGCTCGCCCGCGAATGGCTCGACAAGGCGGCCGCCGCCGGCCATGCGGGCGCGCTCTACAATCTGGGCGTCATGGCGCTGGAGGCCGACGTGCAGGACGCGGCTGCGGCCGCGCGCCTGTTCGAACGGGCCGCCGCCGCCGGCGACCCGGACGCGGCCTATGGCTTCGCCGTCTTCCTGCGCGAGGGAACCGGCGTGCCGCGCGACCGCGCGCGCGCGCTGGCCTATTTGAAACAGGCGGCGGACGAGAAACACTTGCCCGCCATGGTGGAATACGCCATCGCGCTGTTCAACGGCGAGGGCGTGGCGCGCGACGAGGCCGAGGCCGCGCGCCTCTTCGCCCAAGCTGCGGCGCGGCATTCGCCCGTCGCGCAAAACCGCCTCGCCCGCCTCTACGCCGTCGGGCGCGGCGTGAAGCCCAATATGGTGGAGGCGATGAAATGGCACGTCCTCGCCCGCGCCGGCGGGCTCAGCGATCCCTGGCTCGAAAGCAAATTGCCGAGCCTCACCGCCGAAGAGCGGGCCGCCGTGGAGCTGGCGGTTCAGCGCTTCATCGGGAAATGAGCGCCCCCGGAGCCGTTTGACCTTGACGGCCCGCCCGCGGCGCGGGCATGTCGCAGAAGAAAAAGCGAAAGACCGATGATCCGCACCGCACTGATGAATGTCATGACCGCCGCCGCCCTCAAGGCCGGCCGCGGCCTCAAACGCGATTTCGGCGAGGTCGAGAACCTCCAGGTCTCCATGAAGGGGCCCGCCGATTTCGTCTCCGCCGCCGACCGCAAGGCCGAGAAGACGCTGTTCGAGGAATTGTCGAAGGCGCGGCCGGGCTATGGCTTCCTCATGGAGGAGAGCGGCGAGGTCGAGGGCTCCGACAAGACCCACCGCTGGATCATCGATCCGCTCGACGGCACCACGAATTTCCTGCACGGCCTGCCGATCTTCGCGATCTCGGTCGCGCTTGAGCGCGAAGGCCAGATCGTCGCGGGCCTCGTCTATAATCCCGCCACCGACGACATGTATGTCTCCGAGAAGGGGCAGGGCGCGTGGCTCAACAACCGGCGCCTGCGCGTGTCCGCGCGGCGTGAGATTCCCGACGCGCTGATCGGCTGCGGCGTGCCCCCGCTTGGCCGCGCCGCCCAGCATCCGAAATTCAAGGCGGAGCTGGCCGCCGTCATGGCGCGGGCGGGCAATGTGCGCCGGCTCGGCGCCGCCGCGCTCGATCTCGCCTTCGTGGCCGCCGGCCGGTTCGACGCCTTCTGGGAGCGCGGCCTGAACCCCTGGGATCTGGCGGCGGGCGTGCTGCTGGTGCGCGAGGCGGGCGGTTTCGTCACCGACGCCGACGGCGGCGCCGACATGTTGCAGAAGGGCTCCGTTTGCGCGGGCGCGGAAGCCATTCAGCGTCATTTGCTCTCGCTCATTCGTGCGTCATGATGCGGCGGCGCCCTGATCCCTCCGGGGGCGGGCGCGGCCAGAGAAGACCGAGATCACCCCGGGCCGAACCCGAAGGATAAGCCGATGAGGATGGACAGCGCGCCGCGCCGGATTTCGCCGCCCCGCATCTATCTCGTGCGGATGCTCGTCTTCCTCGGCCTCATCGGATTCGTCGCGCTCATCCTGTGGCGCCAGATCTTCATCGCCTTTCAGGCCAATCCCGGATTGAACGCGCTCATCATCGGCGTGATGCTGGTGGGCGTGGCGCTGGCGCTGCGCCAGGTCGCGCGCCTGTTTCGCGAGGCGCGCTGGGTCAACGAACACGGCTCGATTTCGCAAGCGCCTGCGCGCCAGCCGGTCCTGCTCGCGCCCATGGCGAAAATGCTGGGCGAGCGCAGCGACGGGCGCATCTCCACCGCCACGCTGCGGGCCATTCTCGATTCCGTGGGCGCGCGGCTCGACGAATCGCGCGAGACGGCGCGCTATCTCACCGGAGTGCTCGTCTTTCTCGGCTTGCTCGGCACGTTCTGGGGCCTGCTCGAGACGGTGGGCTCCATCGGCGCCGTCATACGCTCCATGGGCGGGGGCGCGGACGCCAGCGTGATGTTCGACGAATTGAAGAACGGCCTGTCCGCGCCCATCGCGGGCATGGCGATCTCCTTCACCTCCTCGCTCTTCGGCCTTGCGGGCTCGCTCGTTCTGGGCTTCCTCGACCTGCAGGCGGGCCAAGCGCAGAACCGCTTCTACATGGAGCTTGAGGATCATCTGTCGGGCGTGGCCGCCGATCCGCTGATGGAGAGCCTTGAGGCGGATGCGGGCGCGCTGGGGCGCCTCGCCCGGCAAGGCGGGTCGTCGGATCCCGAATCCGCGCGCGCGGCCACCGCCGCCATGGCCAATCTCGCCGAGGGCGTGCATGGACTTGTGAAGCACATGCGCAGCGAACAGCAGATGATCCGCGATTGGGTCGAGGCGCAGGCCGAGCAGCAGCGCGAGATGCGCCGCGTGCTCGACAGGCTTGCGGCAGAGCGGGAACAGCGCTGATGCCGCCCGCCCGCTCGCGTCGCCGCGCCGGAGGGTTCGATTATTGGCCGGGCTTCGTCGACGCGCTGTC
>CAIXDD010000354.1 GCA_903918155.1 uncultured Hyphomicrobiales bacterium | reverse complement strand
CGATTCCATGGGCGTGCGCGGCATCGCGCTGGCCGACGGCGACCGCGTGATTTCGCTCGCCATCCTGCGCCATGTGGAGGCGACCAGCGAAGAGCGAGTCGCCTATCTGAACATGGCGCGCGCGATGGGCGGCGAGCCTGCGGAGGATGCCGCGCCCGATCCTGCGGGCGAGGAGGTCGTGGGCGACGCCAGCATTTCAAGCGAGCGCTACGTCCAGATGTCCGCTCTCGAACAGCACATCCTCACCGTATCCGAGCGCGGCTTCGGCAAGCGCACGTCCTCTTATGAATATCGGATCACGGGGCGCGGCGGCAAAGGCATCACCGCCATGGCGGTCAATGCGCGCAACGGCAAGCTGGTGGCGTCCTATCCGGTTGAGGAAAGCGACGAGATCATGCTCGTCACCGACGGCGGCCAGCTCATCCGCTGCCCCGTGGGCGACATTCGCCGCGCCGGACGCGGCACGCAGGGCGTGATCGTGTTCCGCACCGCCGAGGACGAGAAGGTCGTCTCGGTCGAGCGCATCGGCGAGGAGGCGGGCGGCGGAGAAGGCGAGGGCGCCGCCGAGGGCTCCGCGCCGGAGGGCGACGCGCCGGCTTAGGCCGCGAAGCGCGTCGCCATGAGCGCGACGGAAATTGCGGCCACGCTCGCGAAGGCGACGCCGAGAATCGAAAGCACGACGCGATCGTCCCGCTTGGCGGGCAGGCGCGGCGTCATGAACCGGTCGAGCAGGGGCCAATCCTGCAGGGAGCGGTCGAGCAGCCGGTCGGCGGACTTGCGGATGCGGGCGGGGATGCGATCCCGCGTCCCGGCGGGCGCCGCCGCCTCCCGAATGGGCGTCTTGATTGAGGCTTTCGCCGCCAATCGGGCCGCTGCGCGCGCAGCGCCGTGAGCTGCGCCCTGGGCCGCCGCCTGCAGGGCTTCCTTGGCCGACATTTTATGATGAGGGCGCACGGCGGTTGAGGGCATGGGGCGAGGCTCCGATTCAAAGTCTGGCCCAAGTCTATCCGATTTTATGGTGAAGATTAAGTTAATTCACGAGAATTCCCTTATGTGAGGATGGGCGCGCCTTCATGTCGCGCCCCCAGCTTGGCGATCCTTCGCCCGCGCGGCGGCGCTTTTCGCGGCGGTCCATTGGGGCTAGACTTGGGTTATGACCCGCTGCGTCGCGCTCTACACCGGCTCTTTCGATCCCATCACCAACGGCCATCTGGACGTCATCCGGGCGGGCGCGGGCTTTTGCGCGCGGCTGATCGTTGGCGTCGGCGTCCATCCCGGCAAGGCGCCCCTGTTCAGCGTCGAGGAGAAGATCGCGCTCATTCACGCCGCCACGGCGCATATCGCCGATGCGGGCCATTGCAAGATCGAGGTCGCCACGTTCGACGGGCTGGCGGTGGAGGCGGCGCGGGCGCATGGCGCCAATGTCTTGCTGCGCGGGCTGCGCGACGGCACGGATTTCGATTACGAAATGCAAATGGCGGGCATGAACGCGGGCATGAGTTCCGGCATGAGCGCGGGTTCGGGGCCTGAAATCCAGACCATTTTCGCGCCGGCCTCGCCGGGCGTCCGGTTCGTCTCCGCCACGCTTGTCCGCCAGATCGCCGCTATGCGCGGCGACGTCTCCGGCTTCGTCCCGGCGAAAGTGGCCGAGGCGCTGAAAGCCAAGTTCCGCGCGCCGCCCATGTAAGGCAGGCGAACGCAGGAGGCGGACGCAGGAGGCGAACGCGCGACGTCGGCGCGTGACGCGTCCGCGCCGGGGGCGGCCTGATGCGGGCGTCCGCGCTCTTGTCTTTTCGCTCGGGCGTGGCACTGATGGGATCATGCGCGCGGGTTCGCGCGTTGCTCGCCAATCCAATCGAGGTCCCATGCAGATCGATCGTCGCGCCTTCGCCCTTTCCGCCGCTTCTCTCGCGCTCGCCGGCGCGGGTCTGTCCGGCTCCGCCGCAGCCCAGACGGCGCCCGATCTCGAGAACACGGTCCATCTCGACACCAAGGACGGCCGCGTCGTCATTCGCCTGCGCCCCGATCTTGCGCCCAAACATGTCGCGCAGATCAAGACGCTTGTGAAGGAAGGCTTTTACGACGGCATCGTCTTTCACCGCGTGATCGAAGGCTTCATGGCGCAGACGGGCGATCCCACGGGAACGGGAACGGGCGGCTCCAAACTGCCGAATCTGCCGGCTGAATTCAGCGCCGCCCCGTTCCGCCGCGGCACGCTGGGCATGGCGCGCGCGGCGAGCCCGGATTCCGCGAATTCGCAATTCTTCATCTGCTTCGCCGACGCGCGGTTCCTCGACAAAAACTACACCGTGTTCGGCGAGGTCGCGTCAGGCATGGAATTCGTCGACAAGATCAAGAAAGGCGCGGGACAATCCGGCATGGTCCAGAACCCCGACAAGATCGTGCGCATGCGCATGGCGGCGGACGCCAAATGAGACCGGCGGGCCTCGCCGTGGCGGTGATCGTCGCGGCGGGGCTCGCCCCTTGCGCGGCTGAGGCCCAGTCCGGCCAGGTCGCCCCTTACGTGGACACGATTCAGCCGGGCTATCGCCTGCCGCCTGTCCCCGATGATCCTCTCGACAAGCTTTATCCGCCGCCCGCCCGGCCAGATCCGCCGCCCACGCGCTCCAGCCCGCCGCCGCCGCCCTATCCCGGCGGGACGCTCGGCGGGGAGCGGCGCGGCGATTATCCGCAGGGCTTCACCATGACGCTGGAGCGGCCGCGCAACGGCGCCCGCTCGGGGCTCGCCGCCAGCCGCGCCATCGACCGCCCCCGGCAGATCGCGCAACGGCTGGCGCGATGCTGGCGCCCGCCCGCAGCGCAAACGGCGAGCGAGGCGACCATCCGCCTGTCGTTTTCGCGCAGCGGAGCCGTGATCGGCGAGCCGCGCGTGACCTATCTGCGGCCCGGCGAGGGGACCGACCGGGCCGCGCTGCGGGCCTCGATTCTGGCCGCCGTCGACCGATGCGCGCCATTGCGGTTTACCGAGGGGCTCGGGTCGGCTATCTCCGGGCGACCTGTCACCATCCGCTTCGTCGAGCCCGCTCGCGGCCGGCGGGAGTGAGCTCACCAAGGGAACGCGACCATGTCCGAAGAGACCAACACGCTGACGCTCGAAACCACCCAGGGCCCCGTGGTCATCCGCATGCGTCCCGATCTCGCGCCCAATCACGTCGCTCATATCAAGAAGCTCGTGGGCGAAGGCTTTTACGACGGCGTCGTCTTCCACCGCGTGATCGACGGCTTCATGGCGCAGACCGGCTGCCCGAACGGCACCGGCACGGGCGGCTCGAAATATCCGAATCTGAAGCAGGAGTTCAACGCGCAGCCGCATGTGCGCGGCGCAGTCTCCATGGCGCGCGCCTCCAATCCCGATTCCGCCAATTCCCAATTCTTCATCTGCTTCGACGACGCGACCTTCCTCGACCGCCAATATACGGTGTGGGGCGAAGTGACCGAAGGCATGGAGAATGTCGACAAGATCAAGCGCGGCGAGCCCGTGCAGAATCCCGACAAGATCGTCGCGGCGAAATTGAGCTGAGGCTTTTCTCCTCGACGCGCGTCGGCCCGCCGGGCGGCGTCGCCGGACGGATGCACCATGCGCGTCGATCTTTTCGACTTTGACCTGCCCGACGAGCGCATCGCTTTGCGCCCCGCCGAGCCGCGCGACAGCGCGCGGCTTCTCGTGGTGCGCCCGCAGGACGGGCCGGCCCTTGTCGACGCGCAGGTGCGCGACTTGGCGCATCTGCTGCGCCCCGGCGACGCGCTGGTCGTCAACGACACGCGCGTCATTCCCGCCCGGCTGAAGGGCGTGCGCGTGCGCGGGGAGGCCGTGGCGCGGATCGAGGCGACGCTGCACAAGCGCGAGGGGCAGGATCGCTGGCGCGCCTTCGTTCGCCCGGCGAAGAAACTGCAGGTGGGCGAGCGCATCCGCTTCGGCCAGGCCGATGAAAGCGCGGCCTGTCTGCTGGGCGCGCTCGATGCGGAGGTTTTGGAGAAAGGCGAGGAGGGCGAGGTCCTGCTGGGCTTCGCCTTTGCGGGCGCCGCGCTCGACGAGGCCATAGCCCGCGTCGGCGAAATGCCGCTGCCGCCCTATATCGCCTCCAAACGCGCGCAGGACGCTCACGATTCCGCCGATTACCAAACGCTTTTCGCAAATGAGCCGGGCGCGGTCGCCGCGCCGACCGCCGGCCTTCATTACACGCCGGGCCTCGTGGCGGCGCTGGAGGCGCGCGGCGTCGCAATCGTGAAAGTGACGTTGCATGTGGGCGCGGGCACGTTCCTGCCGGTGAAGGCGGACGACACGAAGGACCATCGCATGCACGCCGAATATGGCGTGGTGAGCGCTGAGGCCGCCCGCGCCCTTAATGCGGCGCGCGCTGCGGGCGGGCGGATCGTGTGCACGGGAACCACGACGCTGCGCATTCTCGAAAGCGTGACCGACGAGGCGGGTCTGGTGCATGCGAAAGCCTGCGAGACGTCGATCTTCATCACGCCGGGCTATCGCTTCCGGGCGGCCGATCTGCTGCTCACGAATTTTCATTTGCCGCGCTCCACCCTGTTCATGCTGGTGAGCGCCTTCAGCGGCCTTGACGCGATGCGGGGCGCCTATGCCCATGCGATCGCGTCGGGCTATCGTTTTTATTCCTACGGCGACGCCTGCCTGCTGGCGCGCGCCGAGCCGGGGATTCCATGACCGATTCATTCGCCTTCGCGCTGCACGCGACCGACGGTACCGCGCGCACGGGTCTCATCAGCACGGTGCGGGGAACCATCCGCACGCCCGCCTTCATGCCTGTGGGCACGGCGGCGACCGTGAAGGCGATGTACGCCGATCAGGTGAAGGCGCTGGGCGCCGACATCGTGCTCGGCAATGTCTATCATCTCATGCTGCGGCCCGGCGCGGAGCGCGTTGCCGCCCTTGGCGGTCTGCACGCCTTCATGAACTGGCCCTATCCGATCCTCACCGATTCCGGCGGCTTTCAGGTGATGTCGCTGTCGAAATTGCGCAAGCTCGATGAGACCGGCGTCACCTTCCAGTCGCATATCGACGGCGCGCGCCACGTGCTGACTCCCGAGCGCTCGATGGAGATCCAGCATCTGTTGGGATCCGACATCCAGATGCAGCTCGACGAATGCATCAAGCTGCCGGCCGATGAGCGCGAGGTCGAGCGCGCGATGCGCCTGTCGCTGCGCTGGGCGGAGCGCTGCCGCCTGGCTTTCGGGCGGCAGCCCGGAAGGGG
>CAIXDD010000353.1 GCA_903918155.1 uncultured Hyphomicrobiales bacterium | reverse complement strand
GCTGCGGCGGGCGGGGGCGCGGAGGGCCGCAGCTTGTCGGCGGCGGGCTGGCTGGCGGCGACGTCCGCCTCCTCCTCGTCCTCCGGCTGGTCGAGCAAGGCGGGGCCCGCCCCGCCGGCGGCGGCGATGGCGGCGGCCTCGCGCAGGGTGCGGGCCTCCTGACCGGCGCCGACCGGCACGGCGCGCACGATCGTCGATTCGATCAGCAGGTCGTTGGGGCCGCCGATCATCACGAGATGTTCGACATTGTCGCGCCGCACGATGACGAGCTGGCGGCTGCGGTCGAGATCATAGGCGTCCACCACGCCCAGACGCGGCTGGCGGGCGCGCGCCGCGGAACTGCGCAGGCGCTTGCCGAAGACGAGCCGGTAGAGCAGGACGGCGATGAGCGCCGCCAGCAGAAGGGCGGCCGCGCCAAGAAGCCAAAGGAGAACTTTATTGTCGCCGATCATGTCGCTCAAATACTGCATGTAAGGCCCGCCTGCGCCCGCGCCTCTGGCGTTTATCGTCGACGGACATGTTAACACGGCCGGGCTGAGGCGCAGCCCGCTGCGTTAATGAATGGTTAATATAGCCTTCCCCCGCGCCAAGGGCGACCGCAGGCTGGGGCGATCCGCATTTTTTTAATTGAATTCTCATAATGTTCGGCCAAAGCCGAGATTGCGGGCCTGTCCTGCCGGCGCGCCGCGCACGCGCGCGTTGCATTGGCGGGGCCGTCGCCGCATTCTCGCCTTCCCGCGCAAATGGATGAATGAGCGCCGCATGTCCGAGCAGAGCCGACCGCAAGCCCCGGCCACTGGCCGGCCGACGCCCCCTTCGGGAGGCGAGCCGGCGCTCGACCGAAACGACCGGGCGGGCAGCCCCGGCCTCATCTTGCTGATCGCCCTGCTTCTGGTGGGGGCGGGCGGCTCGTTCGCCGTGCTTCCGCAGGAGCAGGCGGGGAAAGTCACCATCGCGATTCTCGCGCTGCTGGCGGTGGCGGGCGTGGTGGGCCTGTTCGCCTATGCCGTGGGCCTGCTGGGAATCGCCGGCCCGCAGGCGCGCAACGACGTCACCAAAAGCATCGCCGATGCGGCCTCCGAAGGCCTGCTCGTCACCGAGGGCGAGGCGGTGGTCTACGCCAACGAGGCCTATCTGCGCCTTTCGGGCGCGCAGGACCTGGCGGACGCGCGCAATGTGGAGCGCCTGTTCTCCGGCGCGCCGGACGTGTCCGAAGCCGTCTATCGGCTGGCGCAGGCCGCGCGCGAAGGCAAAAGGGCGAGCGAGGAATTGCGCCTCGCGCCGGCGCTGGCGGGCGAGGGCGGCGTGGGCTGGTACCGCATCCGCGTGCGGGCGCTCGACGATGCGCGCGGCGGGCGGCGGCGCATCCTGTGGACCGTCGCCGACGTGACGCGCGAACGCGCGCGCCATGAGAACGTGTTTCAGGAATTGCAGCACGCCATCGATTTCCTCGACCACGCGCCCGCGGGTTTCTTCTCCTGCAACGCGCAGGGCGACATCGTCTATCTCAACGCGACCCTGTGCGCCTGGCTCGATTACGATCTCGCGCAGGTGGGCTCCGGCGGCCTGCGCCTCATGGACCTGCTCGCCGGCGACGGCGCAGCCCTCATCGGCGCGGTCTCGGGCGGCGAGAGCGACGTGCGCACCGAGCAATTCGACGTGGACCTGAAACGGCGCGACGGCCAGAGCCTGCCCGTGCGGCTCATTCACCGCGTCGCCTTCGCGCAGGACCGCACGCCCGGCCCCTCGCGCACGCTCGTCATCAATCGCGCGCCCGGCGAAGAGCCCGCCGAAGACCTGCGCGCGGCGGAAGTGCGCTTCGCGCGCTTCTTCAACCAGACGCCCATGGCCATCGCCGCCATTGCGGAAGGCGGCGGCGTGGTGCGCTCCAACGCCGCTTTCGCGCGCCTGGCGCCGGAGGCGCTGAAGGGCGAACGCTCGCTCTATGCGGGCGTGGCCGAGCGCGACCGCGCCGGCCTGCGCGCCGGGATCGTCGCCGCCGAACAGGGGCGGACGGACGTGGCGCCCATCGACGCCGCGCTTGCGGGCGAGGAGGGACGCTCCGCGCGCTTCTTCGTCTCTCCCGCCGAGGCGGACGGCGAGG
>CAIXDD010000352.1 GCA_903918155.1 uncultured Hyphomicrobiales bacterium | reverse complement strand
GTTCGTCGAGGCTCGTCATCAATTCGCGTTCGGCGATGTCGATCAGGTCGCGCGCGTCGATGATCTCGCCCGTCAGCGCCGCGACATGGGCGCGCGCGGCGGCAAGCTCCGGGCGATCCTCATAGAGCGCGCAGAGCGCGCGCGCCTGCGTGCGCGCGGCCTCGCGGTCGTCCTGCGCGCGCGCGGCCGCAAGCGCCGCATGCAGGCGCGCGATGCGCCGCTGGCGAAACACGCCGCGCGCCTCCCGCCCCGCCATCACCGCCAGCGACAGGCCCGCCAGCGCCACGAGGCCGAGCGCGACATAACCAAGCGCGGGCGTGCGCGCGAAGGACTCCTCCACGAGCCTTGCGAGCCATGCGGAGACGGCAAGCGCGAGAAGGCCCGCCAGCGCGGACCAGAACAAGCCGGCGGCGGACAACAAGGCGCGCGCGGCGATTCCCCGCCTTTGCGCTTCCGCCACCGCCGCCTCCTGCGGATCGTCCGCCTGCCGCGCGCGCTCGGCCGTAAGAAGCGCCTCTTGCGCATAGGCGTCGGGCGCTTCCTCGATGCGCGCGTCGCGGGCGTCGAGGCGAAAGGCGCGCGGGCGAAGGTTCGCGTCGCTCATGTCAGGCGGTCTCCGATCAGGAATTCCAGCGCGCGGTCGAGGCGGATATGGGGCAGGCCCGCATCGGGCGCGGCGACCGGCGGGCGAAAACGCACGAAGCGCCAGGCGCTGTCCTCCTCGCGCGCGCCCAGTCCCTCGCCGCGAAAGGCGGCGCGCGGATCTTGCGGCAATTCGCCGGGGAAGACGGCCGCCTCGCCCGCGCCGTCGAAGGTTTCGCCCGCGATCGTTTCGCCCGCGATGGGCGAGCCGATGATGGCGTCGAGCGTGCGCCCGTCATGGCGCACCTGCGCCTCGCGGGTGGCGCGCACGGCGGCGAGCGCCAGCACGTCGACCTGCGCGCCCACGTCCTGCGCGCGCGCGATGGCGCGCTGCGTCGCATGGCGCAGGATCGCCTCAAGCCGGTCGTGGCTGCGATGATGCAGATGGTCGGCTTTCGTCGCCGCGAAGAGAATGCGGTCGATGCGCGGGCGAAAGATCGTGGAGAGCAGCGAGGCGCGTCCCGCGCGGAAGGCGGCGAGCACGTCGGTCATCGCGCCTTCAAGCTCGCGCAGCGCGGCGGAACCCGAATTGAGCGCGGCGAGCGCGTCCACCAGAACGATCTGCCGGTCGAGGCGGGAGAAATGATCGCGGAAGAAGGGCCGCGCCACATGCGTCTTATAGGCTTCGTAGCGGCGCTCCATCATCGCGGCGAGCGAGCCGGGCTTCGCGCGCGCGCCGGGCTGCGCCAGCAGGGGGGCGAAGGTGAGCGCGGGCGAGCCTTCAAGGTCGCCTGGCGCGAGGAAGCGGCCGGGCGGCAGAGTGGAGAGCGCGAGCCTGTCGTCGCGGCACGCGCGCAGATAAGCGGTGAAACTCTCAGCCGCCGCGCGCGCGCTCTTCGTCGGCGGGGGCGGCGGGATCGAGTTCGGCCAGATGCGCCCGCCATGGCGCCGCCAGACTCGCGCGGCCGGCGCCCTGCGCGGCCTCGATCGTCTCGCGCGACCATTGCGCGTAATCCTTGTCCAGAAGCGGCAGGTCGAGCAGCCATTCGCCGGGATAATCCACGATGTCGAGCGTCAGCTCCTGCCGGCCCTTGCGCCAGCCGGACGCGCTTTCGAAAACCAGCGTCAGGCGCAATTCGGAAATGCGCCGCGTGGACTGGGGCCAGCGTCGCGCGTCGGGCCCATGTTCGCCGCCGGTGAGCGCGGCCAGATGCTCCTCCACCGCAAAGCGGGGCACGTCGTCGTCGGGCTGCGGCTCCAGCCGCGCGCCGATCAACCGGCCTTCGGCGCAGGCGCGCAGCACGGGCAGGGCGCGGCGGGCCTGCGCGTCGCCCGCGCGCGTGAGCGCATGGACGAGCGCGGTGATGAACACGGTCTTGCCGGCGCGCGACAGGCCGGTGACGCCAAGGCGCAGACGGGCGCCGCCCGCATAATCGGCGAGGCTGCGCGCGGCGATGCGCGTTTCGTGCAGGATGGCGTCGAAAAGGCTCACGGGCGGCGTCCGGCGGCGCGGCCTGAGACGCCGCGTCCTCCAAGATAAGCGCCGCGCCCTCGTTTTACACCCTCACCGCTCCGCCAGGCGCCGGCGCAGCGCGCGGTCATATTCGGCGACGGCGCCGGCGATGAGATCGTCATGGGCCCGCATGGGGCCGATCTCGACCGCAGCCATATTGCCCATCACCCGCGCCAGCGCCGGCGTCGGCAGGCCAGCGGCGTCGAACATTTTCAGGTCGGCGCGCGGTCCCTCCGCCACGCCTTCGGCGATCTTGCGCGCATAGGCGCTCAGGCGCGCCGTCTCGCTGGCGCAGGTCGCCGCAGGCTCCGGCGCATCGAGCGCGGCCAAAGGCATGGTCCGCAAGGCTGCCGCCTGCGGCGCAGGCGCGGCGCGTTCGCCCAGGCCCGGCGCGATCGCAGGCGCGCGGATCAATGGCGTCAACGGCGTTTTGGGCGCCGCCGCGACGCGGGAGGCGCGCAGGCGGGAGCCCTTGCCCTGCGCGGCGAGCCAGCGCGCGCGCAACGTATGGCCGAGGCCGCGCGTGGAGAGCGCATCGGGCGCGCCGCGAGCCCTGCGGGCGTCGTTGGCGAAGTCGGCGGGGGCCGCGCGCCCAACGCATTCGGGCGGCGCCCAGCGCGCGGCGATGGCGGCGGCGGTCTTGCGGCCGAGATCGACATAATAGCGGCGCAGCAATTGGGCGGCGACGAGCGCGCCTTCGCGCGCGGTGGCGAAGGCGACATGGCCTTCGCGGTCGGTCGCGATCTCACC
>CAIXDD010000351.1 GCA_903918155.1 uncultured Hyphomicrobiales bacterium | reverse complement strand
CTTGAAAACCAATTCGCAGGTCCGGGCGGTTTCTACGCCGCGACCTCTCAGGGAAGAACGGGAAAATCCCCGCGCTGGTGTCCCTTCACCATCTCGCGCAGCGCAAGCGGCTTCACCACCTCCACCTTGTCGCCCCATTGATAGAGATACCACGCCATTTCCAGATGGCCGGCGGCCATGAAGGAGACGAGGATCGAGCCGTCGGCGCATTCCTGCGTCTGCTGACAGGGATGAAACAAGGTGCCGCGCACGGTTTCCGCAGCCTCCGGCGCAAAGCGCCATTGCACCTCGCCATATTCGGAATCGTTCTGGTAGAGCGCGAAGCCGCGATTGGCGAAGGCCTGCAGATCGAAATCGGCGAGACGCTCGAAATATTCGTTCAGAACGCGCGCTTCGCTGATCGAATCCATCCGATAGGTCTTGATGGCGCCCTTGCGGCGGCTGTCGGGATCCAAGGCGACGAGATAGCGCCGATAGCCTGAAAGAAGCCCGTAAGGCGCCACGCGCCGCAACGAGGGCTTGTCGTCGGCATGCGAGCGATAGCCCATCTCAAGCAGCCGGCAGGCCTTGATCGCCTCGCTCACCGCCAGCGCCACCTGCTCGTCAACGCGAGGCCGCGGCCCGGGACGGGCGACGAAGCCCTGCGCCTCCAAAATCGCGTCCGCGTCCGGCTCGAGGCGCATGATCTGGTTGGCCGGCAGAAGCGCGAGAATCTTTTCGCGCAAGCCCGTGAGCGCGCGCGCCTCAAGCTGCAGCCCCGCCCGCTCCAGATGCGCCGCCCCAAGATCGAGCGAGGCCACCTCTTCGGCGGTCAGCGAGAAGAACTCGTTGTGGCGCCCGCTGGGAAGGCGCCAGCGCTTGCGCCCGTCGCCGCCCATGTAACTTTCCGTTTGCGGGAAATTGGCCTCCAGCGCGCGAAACATGCGCTGCGCCGTTCGCAACGAGACGCCATACGCCTCCTTCACGTCGTCGAGCGTCAGTCCCTGTCGTCCCGCCGCCGCCTTTCGCGCCAGCGCGATCAATTGCTCCGCCTTGTCAAAACTCATGTCCGGCCCCTACCCCCGAACGGGACCTAGACTATCGCAACGTCGAATTCTGTCACGCTTTCGCTTGGAGGCTCCAGTCCGGGGAGCGCTTTGGGCGCCGGGTCCGAAATCGCTGAATCCCGGCCGCCATTCGAAGCGCGAATAATGCGCCAAATCCGCGCGCGCTCTATTCATGCGATGAATGAAAGAAAGGAGATTCAATGGCTTGCAAAAATTCGCCGCCCAGCTAGCCTTTCTTCGAACAACATCGGGAGAACGCCATGGCGGAAACGCGCCGGGAGAATCTTGTCGGCCGCAATCTGTGGGCCGACATCATCAAAATGCGCGATGAACAGCGCGAAAACCTGAAGGGCGCCATCCAGATCGTGAGGCGCGAGGACCTGCCGCTCGAGAACAACGAGCAAGGCCTGATGCGCTGGTACATGCATCCCGAAATCAAGGACATCGTGTTGCACACGATGATCTTTTTCGAACAGGAGATCGCCCCCGGCAGCCGTTCGGGCCGCGTCAAGTTCCAGGGCGGCCAGGTGATTTTCGTGGTCGAGGGCCGCGGATACACCATGCTCGACGGCGTGAAACACGCCTGGGAGGCCGGCGACGTGCTCAACATTCCCCTGCGCAAGCACGGCGTGGTGATGCAGCATTTCAACTCGGACGGCGAGACGACCGCGCGATTCGTCGTGACGGAACCCAATCTCTTCGCCGCCACCAGCGTCGACCGCGGCTGCGGTTTCGAACAGCTGGAGACGAGCCCGGATTTCAAAGGCTGAACGGAGTCGCACATGTCTGACGCTGAAAAAACACGCGTTCGCGAACGTGGCGCGATCGAGGAAACGCCTTACGAATTCTTCCTGCGCTCCCGCAAGGAATTCGACCAGAGGCAGATGACCGGGCCTGTCGTCATCAAGCCCTCCGACCGCGAATATCAGATCACCCGTCAGGGACGGATGTTCTATTATCTCAATTCGCAGGCCTTCAAGGATACGCCGCTGCACGATTGGCGCGTCTTCACGCAGGACATCAAGACCCATTCCGGCAAGCATCGCCACCAGGGCGGCTTCATCATCTATGTGATCGAAGGCGACGGCTATTCGGTCGTGGACGGCGAGCGCGTGGATTGGAAGACGGGCGACCTCTTCCTCCTGCCGATCAAGCCCAACGGCATCGAGCACCAGCATTACAACAAGAAGATCGGCGAATCCTGCCGCTGGATCGCCTTCTGCTACATGCCCTTCTTCGATCATCTCGCATCGGAATTCACGCAGATGGAGCTTTCCCCGCTCTTGAAGCCCTAGACGTCCCAGGAGGTCAGCATGGCAAGCAAAACCGGACGCCATAAGCCCGCGAGCGCGCTCGCCGCAGGCGCATGCGGCGCGCTCCTCTTTGGCGCGGGCGCGGCTCAGGCGGATCCGTCCTTCTACAAGGACAAGAGTATCGTCATATTGGCGCCCGCCGATCCCGGCGGCAGCTACGATCTCTACGGCCGGCTTGCGGCGACCCATCTCGTCAAGCACTTGCCGGGCGCAAGCGCGGTGGTGCAGAACATGCCCGGCGCAGGCGGTTTGCGCGCCATCAATTACCTCTATTCCGTCGCGCAAAAGGACGGCCTCACGCTGCTCATGCCCACGCAGGACGCAGCTTTGAGCGAGGCGCTCGGCCGGGAAGGCGTCTCCTACAAGATCGACCGCATGAACTGGCTTGGACGCATTGCGCCGAGCATCGATCTCTCCATCACCTGGCGCACGTCGAAGGTGAAGACAATTCAGGACGCCAAGGCGATGCAAATCACCATGGCGGCCACCGGTCCCAATTCGCCCACCTCCACCAATCTCGTGGCGCTCAACGCGCTTGTCGGCACCCAGTTCAAATTGATCCAGGGCTATAAAAGCAACGCCGAAATGTCCGTGGCGATGGAGCGCGGGGAGACCGACGGCGCCTTTGCGACCTGGGCCACGCTGAAAACAAGCTTCCCCAGCTGGATCGAAGAGAAGAAGATCAATTATCTGGTCGTCTATTCGACGGAGCGCATTCCCGAACTGCCGGACGTTCCGGCGATGACCGAGCTGGCCGTTGACGAACAATCGCGCGCCGTTCTCGCGCTGCTCGCCAGCACCGGCACTTTGGGACGCTCGCTTGTGACGACGCCCGACACGCCGAAAGACCGCGTGGCGACCTTGCGCAAGGCTTTCGACCAGATGACCGCTGATCCCGCTTTCGCAGGCGACGTGCAGAAACTGCGCATCGAATTCGGCCCCATGAGCGGCGAGGCCTTGCAGGCGCAGATGACGCAGCTCGCGCAATCCCCCCCGGATGTGATCGCGCGGGCGCGCGCCATTTTGATGGGCGGCGCGAAATAGAGGACGTCATGACACCTGCCTTCGACGCGACGGAATGAGCGAGACCGATGAATCTTGGTGATATCCCCCGTCGCAACGCGCACCGCCACGCCGACAAGCCCGCCCTCGTCACGCCCGCCGGCGAATGGACATGGGCGCAGCTGAACGAAAGCGTGAACCGTTTCGCCCATTTCCTGCTTGGCGCAGGCATGAAAAAGGGCGACCGGCTCGCGATCTTGTGCGCGCCCTGCGCGGAGGTCGTGATCGCCTATTTCGCGGCGGCGAAAGCCGGCGTCGTCATCGTGCCCATTCACACGGGCCTTGTGGAGCGCGAAGTCGGCTTCATGCTGAAAGACGTCGGCGCGCGCATGCTCCTGATCGAGAGTGAGCGCCTGTCGGGCATGCGCGCCTCTCTCACGGAGCATGCGACGCTGGAGCATGCGACGCTGGAGCATGCGACGCTGGAGCATGCGACGCTGGAGCATGCGACGCTGGAGCAT
>CAIXDD010000350.1 GCA_903918155.1 uncultured Hyphomicrobiales bacterium | reverse complement strand
GCTCCCGCGGCGGCGAGCGCGGCGCGCGCCAGAGCCGGCGCGCGCGGCTCCAGCGGGCCCGGCAGGCGTCCATAGAGCTTGAACACGGCAGGCTGCAGCGCGGCGCCCAACGCCATGGCCGCTGCGAGTTCGGCGTCTTGCGCGACGATCTCGCCGCGCGCCTGCGCCCTGCGCACGATCCGCAGCACTTCCGCGACGGCGTTGGCGTCTTCGCGCACGTAGCGCAGATAGGCGTGCTGGTTCAGCAGCACGAAGGCGAAAGCGTCCGGCTCCTCGTCGAACAGCTGGCAGACATGGGCGACGATTTGCGCGACGCTGCGCGCGAAGGACAGGTCCTGCGCGCCGATCTCGGCGATGGCGCCCGCGAGCGCTGCGTAATGGCGCTGGAACAAGTCGCGCGCGAGCGCCTCCTTGGAGCCGAAATAGCGATAGAGGGCGGCGTCGGCCACGCCCACCGCCTGCGACAGATCGCGGATCGTGGCGCCGTCCACGCCCTTGGTCGCGAACAGACGCAACGCCTCGCGCTCGATGCGCGCGCGCGTGGCCGCCCCGTCGCGCGTCTTCGTCGCGGCCTCAGCCATGATCGCCCCCTTGCGCAAGGCGCTCGCGCAGGATCTGCGCCAGCGTGACGTAATCCGCCTTGCCGGAGCCCAGAAGCGGCATGTCGGGCAGGATCAGAAGCTCTGCGGGCATCATCAATTCGGTCGCGCCATGGGCTTTCATATGCGCCGTCGCATCGGCGCGCGAAGCGCCCGCGCGCGCGGTCACGAGGATCAGGCGCTCGCCCTTGCGCGGGTCCGGCGCCGCCAGAATGGCGAGCGGCGCATCGTCCCACAGCCCCGCGCAGGCGCGTTCGGCGGCGGCCAGCGACACCATTTCGCCGCCGATCTTGGCGAAGCGTTTCGCGCGTCCCTTGATGGTGACGAAGCCTTGCGCATCCACCGAAACGATGTCGCCCGTGTCATGCCAGCCGTCGGGCGTCTCCTCCAGAACGCCGGGCGCATCGGCGCGGTAATATCCCATCATGACGTTGGGCCCGCGCACGAACAAACGCCCGCCGTCCTCCACGCCGGGCACGGGCTCCAGACGCATGTCGACGCCCGGCATGAGGCGGCCCACCGTGCCGTTGCGGTTGAACATGGGCGTGTTGACGGCGAGCACCGGCGAGGTCTCCGTCACGCCATAGCCTTCAAGAATCCGCAGGCCGAATTTTTCCAGATAGACGCGCCGCGTCGCTTCTTTCACAGGCTCGGCGCCGGCCACGACATAGCGCAGCGAACGAAAATCATAGGCATGGGCCGCGCGCGCATAGCCGGCCAGAAACGTGTCGGCGCCGAACAGCACGGTCGCGTTCGCGCCGTAGACAAGCTCCGGGATCAGCCGGTAATGCAGCGGCGTTGGATAGAGGAAACATTTCATGCCGGTGAGGACGGGCAGAAGCAGGCCGCCCGTCAGGCCGAAGGAATGGAAGATCGGCAGCGCGTTGAAGGCCACGTCCGCGGGCGTCACGTCGAAGCGCGATTCGATCTGCGCGACATTGGCGAGCAGATTGCGATGCGAAAGCGCGACGCCCTTGGGCGCGCCTTCGGAGCCGGACGTGAACAGCACGACGGCGGGATCATGCGGCGCGCGCGGCGCGAGCGGCCGCCCGGCTTCGACGAGCGCGCGCAATTTGTCGAAAGCGCCGATCTCCGCGCGCAGATCCTCCAGCCAGACGATTCGCGCCTGCGTGGCGAGCGCGGCGACCAGAGCGTCCAGCTTGCCCTTCTCCACGAAAGCGCGCGAGGTGAGCACGCAGCGCAGATCGGCCGCGCGGCAGGCCGCCAGAACGCCGGCGGCGCCGGCGGAGAAGTTCAGCATGGCGGGCGTTCGCCCCGCCGCCTGCAAGGCGAAAAACGTCACGGCGGCGCCGGCGGCGGTGGGCAGCATCACGCCCACGCGTTCGCCGTCCTGCGTGAAGGCCATGATCTTGCGCCCGAGCGCGGCGGCGCCGGCCAGCGCCTTGCGTCCGCTGACGGGCCCCGCGATGGGATCTTCCACGAGCGTGCGCGCGCCGCCTTGATCGCGCACCGATCGGGCGAGCGCCTCGATCAGCGTGCGCTCCACGTCGCGCGTGCGGAACACGACGTCCGACATGAGATCGTAGAGCGCGGCGCCGGCGGCGATGCGCCGCTTGCGGCCCACCAAACCGGCGGGAATTTCAAGCCGGCGCGGCGGCAGGAAGGCGACGCGGACTTTTGGAAACCATTTGCGCCGCATCAGATGCCGGGGCATGCGCGCGAAAGGGCTGCGCTGCAGGCCGTCGAGGCGGACCGGCACGATGGGCGCGTCGGCCTTGTCGGCGATCATCGCCGCTCCGTCATAAACTTTCATCAGCGCGCCCGTGACCGTGATGCGCCCCTCCGGAAAGATCACGAGACGCTCGCCCGCCTGCACGTCGCGGATCAGGCCGCGCGCAGACATGGGCTTGGTCGGATCCATCGGATAGGTGCGCGCGACGCGCAGGAAGGGGCGCACCCACCATTCCTTCGCGATCCGCCAGTCGATGGCGAAGACGGGCCGCTTGTCCACGAGGGAGAGGAGGATCGGCGCGTCGAGGAACGACAGATGATTGACCACGATCACGCAGCGATCGCCGGCGGCGTCGAGATGTTCGAGCCCTTTCACCTCAAGTCGGAACAGGACGCGCGCGAGCATATGGACGCTCTCGCGGATGAAATCGCCCGGCAGCGCGCGCAAAAGCCATGCGCCGGCGGCCAGATTCAGCGCGCCCAGCAGGGCGAGCAAGGCGGGCTCGCTCGCCCCGCCCCATTGCAGCGCGGAGGCCGCAAGCGAGCCTGCGACCATGAACAGCGACGTGAGGATGTTGACCGCGGCGATCACGCGCGCGCGCCGGTCCTCGCCCGCCCAGGCCTGCACCGCCGAGAACACGGGCACGACGAACAGGCCGCCGGCGAGCGCGAGGCCGAACATGTCGATCGCGAGGCGAACGCCCGCCGCTTGCGAGAAAAAGGCGGTCAGGTCGGTTGCGGCGCCCGCCTGCGCGCTGACGGGCAGGGTCCATGTCTGCGCGCCCAGATCGATCAGAAAGGCGCCCATGAGCAGCGCCGACAAGGGCGTGGGCAGCAGCAGGATGCGCCCGCGCGCGATGGCGGCGGCAAGCAGCGAGCCCGCCGCCACGCCGACGGCGAACAGCGCGGTGACGGCGGTCTCCGCCTCGATGCCCCCGCCGATGCGTTGCTTCACGATGACGGGCACGAGGGAGAGCGCGACGGCGCCGGTCAGCCAGAACCAGCTCACGGCGAGGCCGCCGATCCACAGGCGCCCGTCCTGCGCAAGCTCGCGCGCCAGCCGCAGGCTCGAAGCCAGCACGTTGCGTTGCGCGCGCAGGCCCGGCGCTCCTACCCCTGTTGCGGGAATGAACAGGCTTGCGCCCCAGCACGCAAGCGCGATGGCCATGAATTGCGCGATGATGGTCCAGCCGGCGCGATCATGGCTCGCCGCATAGCCGCCGACGATCACGCCAAGCAGAATGGCGAGGAAGGTCGCGCCTTCCACAAGCGCGTTGCCGGCGGGCAATTCCTGCGTGTCGAGATGATCGGGGAGGATGCCGTATTTGATCGGGCCGAACAAAGCGGCGATCACGCCGAGGCCGAACAGCGCGAGATAGAGCAGGGGCAGCGAGGCGAACAGGAAGCCGGCGCCGGCGATCATCTGCACGAAGATCTCGGCGAATTTCAGCCGCCGCGTCACATAGGCCTTGTCGTGGGAATCCGCGATCTCGCCGCCCAAGGCCGACAGGAACAGCGATGGCAGCACGAACACCCCCACCGCCAGCGTCACCAGCGCGCCCGCCTGTTCTTCCCCCAGCCGGAACAGGATGAGCATGGCGAGCATGCTGCGCACGAAATTATCGTTGAAGGCGGAGAAGAACTGGCACCAGAACAGCGGCGCGAAGCGCCGCGAGGTCATCAGCTTTGCGAACATGACGCCCCCGGGCGGCCTCCTATAAGTGAGCGTTTGCTCACTAGCGCGATGCAAAGTCGAGGTCAAGAAGCCTCAAGCGCAGATCCTGCGCAGATCCTGCGCAGATCCTGCGCTTGCCTTTTCCCGCCCGCCGGACAAGTTGGCGTCCTACGAACGGAGATTCCCATGCGCTATCTGCACACCATGGTCCGCGTGAGCGACGTCGCCGCCTCGTTCGATTTTTATTGCGCCAAGCTCGGGCTCAAGGAGGTCCGCCGGGTGGAGAGCGAACAGGGCCGCTTCACCCTGATCTTCCTCGCCGCGCCGGGCGATGAACAGGCCGCGCTCGAGCGCCGCGCGCCGCTGGTCGAGCTGACGTATAATTGGGATCCCGAGGCCTATGCGGGCGGGCGCAATTTCGGCCATCTCGCCTATGAGGTCGACGACATCTATGCCCTCTGCGACCGTCTGATGAAGGCGGGCGTCACGATCAACCGCCCCCCGCGCGAGGGCCGCATGGCTTTCATCCGCTCGCCCGACGGCATTTCCATCGAGCTTTTGCAGAAGGGCGAGGCGCTCGCGCCGGCGGAGCCGTGGACATCCATGCCGAACACCGGCGCATGGTGAGCAAGCGCAGCGGTTGACGCGGGCCTCCATCCGGGCTTCCCTCGACGCATAATCACGGGGGGGCGGGCATGTTCATGCGTCGGGCGGGGGATTTCGTCCTCGATCATCTGGTTTTCGGTTTTCTGGCCGGCGCGCTGGGCGTGATCGTCTTTCACCAATTGACGCTCTACGGCTGGGCGGGGCGCACGCCCTGGTCCAATTGGGCGCCTGTTCCGCCCTGGGGCGTGCCGACGCTCGTAAGCCAGACTTTCTGGGGCGGATTGTGGGGCGTGCTGCTGGCCCTTCTCATGCGCGCCGCGCCGATCCTCTTTCCGCGCCGGCCGCTCGGCGGCCTTCTGTTCTATGTCGCCGCCTTGGTCTTCGGCGCCCTGCTGCCGACTCTGGCCAGCTGGTATCTCGTGCCCGTCTTCAAGGGGGGCGCGTTCGGCCCGCGCGGCGTCTGGTACAATGGACTCGTCATCAACGGCATGTGGGGATTGGGGACGGGCCTGTTCCTCGTCCTGTTCACCCGCCGCAGCTTCCGCCCGTGAGGGCGGCGGTTCATTTCCCGACCATTTGCGGCTACCAAGGCGCGGAGGCGGCGAGGGCCGCTTGATTCACGGAGTAGAAGCCATGTCCGATCTTTCGTTGGCCGCCGCGCAGACCATCGTCAATCAGGCGCTCGCCCATGCGCGCGCCAATAAGTTCAATCCGCTGGGCATCGTGGTGCTCGACGCGCGCGGCTCGCTGAAGGCCAGCGCCGCCGAAGACGGCACGAGCCTGATGCGCTGGAAGGTCGCGTTCGGCAAGGCCTATGGCTCCGTCGCCTGGGGCGCGGGCTCGAAGAAAATCGAGAAAATGGCCGCCGACCGGCCTAACTTCTTCGCAGGCGTCGCCCATCTCGCCGATGGCGGGATCCTTCCCGTCGGCGGCGGCGTTTTGATCCGTGACGCCGAAGGACACGTCATCGGCGCCGTGGGCGTGTCGGGCGACACGTCCGACAATGATGAGCTTGCGGCTTCGGTCGGCGTCAAGGCCGCCGGATTCACGCCTGACGGCGGCGCCTGACGCGCAGCTGCGCGGAACGCTTCAAGCGCGACGACGTTATGTCATGGCGTCGTCTTGCTGTCCGTTTACGCGGATCTTCAACCAAGGCGGCGCCGCCTCACGCGGGCCGCCTTTCCCTTTTTGAAGATCGTCGCGGGGACCTCATGTTGCATGCCGAACTCATTCGCACCTGTTCGCACGAGAAAGTGGCGGAAGCCGCGATCCGCTCCGTCGGCGGAGCGTTCTGCGAACGCGTGACCTTGCTCGCCCGCGCCTGCGGCGTCAGCTGCGGCGCCTTCGCGGCGCAACGGGTGCGCCGCTTCGCCGAAGAGGCGTGCGAGGAGCATTGGGAAGCGCTTGAGAAGGCCGTGCGCGGCGCGGACACGCCCATTCTCGTGGGCCTGCGCTGGATCGTGGAGCGCTCCCTCGACGAGGAGCGCCAGCAGGACAAGGGCGAGCGCGCCGCATGCGGGTGGCCGCGCCGGACGCCCGCCCTCGAGGCGCGCGTCTGAGGCGTCGCTTTATATGCGCTTGCGCGCCCAGGGGCGGGGCCCGTCCGCCTGCCCCTCGGCGCCGGCGCCGGGCTGGTAGAAGCGCGAATAGGCCGGCGCGCCGCGCTCGCTAAGCAGGCGTTGCACGGTCGGATCCTTGATCTCGAAGGAATCGAAGCCGCAGCGCTCCATCATCTGCAATTGGTCGAGCAGCACGTCGCCCACGGCGCGGATCTCTCCGCGAAAGCCATGGCGCTCGCGCAGCAGCGCCGCCGTCGAAAAGGCGCGTCCGTCGCCGAATTTCGGGAAGGACAGCGCGATCAGCGACACGCGGCCCAGATCCTGCAAGAATGTCTCGATCGAGACGCCCGGCTCTACCCGCAGGCCGATCGGCGCGTTGGAGTTCGCGAAGGCGTCGCGCTCCTGCAGCCACCAGTCGAGCGGCAGGATGACATGGCCCGCGGGCGGGGGATCTTCCCCTTCCGCAATCGCGCGCCAGGGATCGTCGACGAAGGCTCCGTTCTTCCACAGCATGGTCAAATGTCCGCGCCCTTGCTGGTTTCGTATAGGGCTTCCTTGAAGGGCTGCATGCCCACGCGGCGATAGGCCGTCAGGAAGTCCTCGCTCTCGTCCGTGCGCAGCATGCGATAGGCGTCGACGATGCGCTCGATGGCGTCCACCACTTCCTCCGACGAGAAGCCGGGGCCGGTGAGCGCGCCCATCGAACAGGTCTCGTCTCCCGAACCGCCAAGGGTGATCTGATAGGTCTCCACGCCCTTGCGCTCGAGGCCCAGAATGCCGATGTGGCCGACGTGGTGATGGCCGCAGGCGTTGATGCAGCCGGAGATCTTGATCTTCAGCTGACCGATGTCGCGCGCCCGCGCCGTGTCGCCGAAACGTTGCGAGATGCGCTGCGCGACGGGGATCGAGCGGGCGGTCGCCAGCGCGCAATAATCAAGGCCCGGGCATGCGATGATGTCGGTGATCAGGCCCGCGTTCGCGGTGGCGAGGCCGCAGGCGGCGAGCGCGTCGAACACCGCCGGCGCGTCTTCGAGCGCCACATGGGGCAGAACGAGGTTCTGTTCGTGCGAGACGCGGATTTCGCCCAGCGCGTAACGCTCCGCGATGTCGGCGACCGCGTCCATCTGATCGGCCGAGGCGTCGCCCGGCGCGCCGCCGATGGGCTTGAGCGAGATGGTGACGATTCCATAACCGTCCATGCGATGGGCGGCGATATTGGAGGCGACGAAGGCGGCGAAGGCGGGATCGCTGCGGCGTCGCGCCTCGAAAGCCAGCGAGTGCGCGCGCGGCGCCAGATCGGGCGGCGCGAAATAGGCCTTGATGCGGGCGACTTCCTCCGCCGGCAATTCGATGCCGACGCGCGGCGCGGCTGCGAATTCCGCCTCGACGGCGGCGCGCATCCATTCGGCGCCTTTTTCGTGCACGAGGATCTTGATGCGCGCCTTGTATTTATTGTCGCGGCGGCCTTCGAGATTGTAGACGCGCACGATGGCCTGCGTATAGGCGAGCAGGTCCGCGACCGGCAGGAAGTCGCGGATCTTCGTGGCGATCATCGGCGTGCGGCCCATGCCGCCGCCCACATAGACCGCAAAGCCGATCTCGCCCTGCGCGTCGCGCACGATCTGCAGGCCGATGTCATGGGCCTGAATGGCCGCCCTGTCGCGCGCCGCGCCATTGACCGCGATCTTGAACTTGCGCGGCAGGAAAGAAAATTCCGGATGGATCGAGGACCATTGGCGCAGGATCTCCGCATAGGGGCGGGGATCGTCGATCTCGTCGGCGGCGGCGCCGGCGAAATGATCCGCCGTCACATTGCGGATGCAATTGCCCGAGGTCTGGATGGCGTGCATCTCGACGCTGGCCAGCTCGTCGAGGATCGCGGGCGTATCCGCAAGGGTCGGCCAATTGTACTGGATGTTCTGGCGCGTCGTGAAATGGCCGTAGCCCTTGTCATAGACGCGCGCGATATGGGCGAGCTTGCGCATCTGCCGGCTGTCGAGCGTGCCATAGGGCACGGCCACGCGCAGCATATAGGCGTGCAATTGCAGATAGAGCCCGTTCATCAGGCGGTGCGGACGGAATTGCTCCTCGGTCAGCTCGCCCTTGAGGCGGCGAGCGACCTGATCGCGGAAGGCGTCGACGCGCTCCTTCACGAAGCCGGCGTCGAATTCGTCGTAGCGGTACATTTTCGTCTCCCGCGAATGTGTCAGCCGGCGGCCTGTTTGCCGAGATCGCGCCGCACGGTCGGCCCGGTGGCGCGGATGGCGTCGCGAATATGATTGGCGACCGGACCTTGCGCGCCCGCCTTCACCGCGAAGACGAACGCTTCCACGATGAGGTTCTTCTTTTCATCGGCTCGGGCGCGCTCGAGCGCGCTCTCCGCTTCCGCCTCCGCGTCGAACAGGCGCGCATCCGCCAGCTGCTCCACCCAGGTCTCGCCCGGCGCGAAAAAGACGACGAGTCCGTCGCGCAGACGGTTGGCGGAAATGGCGTAGCGCATGAGCCTCGAACCCGGTTGCGAATGGAAAATCTGATAGCCAAAATCCATATCGAACGCGAGCAATAAAAAATATCACACATGTTTGATGTTGATATGGAACGATCCGATCCCGCGCGCCGTTTTCGCTCGGAAAGGCGCTCGTCATGGTCATGCCCTTCGTCTTGCACGCGGCGTTCTGCGCGCTGGCCTGCCTGACAGCGCCGGCGGTCTCCGCCTCGCGCGTGCGGGCGCAGGCGAAGCCCGAGGCCGTGCAGCCGAAGCCCCCAGAAAACCTCACCGAAACGCTCAAGCG
>CAIXDD010000349.1 GCA_903918155.1 uncultured Hyphomicrobiales bacterium | reverse complement strand
GTCCCGCGCGCAGCGCATGCGTGTGGGCGTAGCTCGTCAATGCATGGCCTCAGCACAAGTTCCCCGCTGCGGGGCTATCCTGAATCGCGCGCAACCAAGCCTTGCGTCTTGTGGCGGGTCAGGCATTTCATCACGGGGACTTACATGCGCCGCTTGAGCGAATATGGGGGATCGTGCGTTCAAGCGCCGACGGATGAGACGTCATCATGGTTATCGTCGCAATTGTCTATCTCCTTCTCGCATGGGCTGTGTTCTTTCAGTTCAAAATCCTGCCCTTCAATTGGCCGTGGCGGATCGTAACGGTCCTGCTCGGCTGCCTGATCCTTGGTCTCTTCCTCGCCTTGTTCAACACAATGACGCCGTCCGGCCGCATTGCGGTGGTGGGGCGCGTCATCGAGGTCACGCCGAATGTGATGGGCACTGTCGTGTCGATCGAGGCGGAGCCGAATGTCTTCATCGAAGCGGGCTCAGTTCTGTTTCGCATCGATCCGGCGCCCTATGAGGCCAAGGTGCGCCAGCTCAGGGCCGCGGTCGCTGAAGCGCAACAGAAGGTCGAACAATACAAGGCGCAAGTCGATCTCGCCGTCGCAGACGTGAACGGGCTCTCCTCGCAGCTTGAATATGCCGAGAAGCGCCGGGAGGATTTTCAAAAGCTTGCGCGCAGCTCCGCCACGACCGAGTTCCGGCTTCAAGACGCGGAGGCGCAGGTCAACCTGCTGGTCGCCCAATTGCAAGCTGCGCGGGCGCGGGAGGCGAACGCCCGGCTCGTGCTGGGATCTGAAATCGAAGGACAGAACACCACGGTGGCGCAGTTGATGGCGCAATTGGACAATGCGGTCTGGGAGCTGGAGCAGACCACGATCAAGGCTGCGACGGATGGGTATGTCAGCGGCATGGCGCTAAGCATCGGCGCCCGCGCGGTTCCGCTGAAAGCCGCCATGTCCTTCATCGTGGCGGGCGATACGTCCATCATCGGCGTTTTCGACCAGGCGGGCTATGTCAGCATCCGCCCCGGCGTCCCCGTGCGGATCGTTTTCGCCCATGTCCCGGGAAAAATATTCCGCTCGCGCATGGGCGTTGCGGCGCAGGGCATCGCAACAGGTCAGGTCGCCGTTTCAGGCTCGCTGTTTCGCGCCGAGGCCGTGGGCGCCGCGTCGACCTTTCCCGCCTTCATTGACGTTCCCGCGAACATCGATCCCGCCCTCATCCGACCGGGCGTCGTGGGCACGGCGACAGTCGTGCCCGAAAATTCCGGGCCCATCGGAATTCTCGCAGGCGTCATCCTCTGGGTGAAGTCCTATCTCGCTTATTTGTAGCTGTCCGCCGCGCTATCGCCGGCGTCGCGCCAACTCCTCCTGCATGCGCGTGTCCGTGCGCCGGCCTTCATAATGATCGTCGACCTCCATCACGGCGCGGGCGTTACGAATGTAGACCGCACCTAATGCGCAGAGTTCACCGACGCAGCCGGCGGGGCCGCTAATTGCGCACCATCTCCCTGATGGCGCGCAACGTCTGCGGGGACGCGCGATAGAGCGCGGCGACCTGCTCTTCCGATTGCGCGCCGGTGAGCGGGCTCACGGTGAGATCGAGCTTCACGGCCTCCGCATTGAAGTCCGCGTCGAGCATGGTGGCGTCGAACCCCTTGCGCAGCACGGCGAGCCGTTCGGCGGGAATCTCTTTGGACGCGATATAAGGACGCCCCACTGCATCGGGCGCGATCAGCACGTCGATCAACGCGCGCTCGGCGTCGCTCTTGACGAGGTCGCGCACGAAGGCCACGGGACGGTCGAGATTCGGGATCGGCGGCGCCGTGAACGAAACGATGGGATTGATCTTGCGCTGGCGCACCCATTCGGGGGGATTGCTGCTCCACGCGCCGCACCCGCCATCAAGCTCGCCGCGCTCGATGGCCAGCCGCTCTTCCGCGCTGCCGGGATAGCCCAGCACATGGCGCACCTTCACGCCCAGAAGCGATTTCAGGATCGCGCCATTGATATAGGACGACGAACCCGCGGCGGGCGAGCCCATATTGACGACCTCGCGGCTGCGCCAGTCATCGATATTCCGCACGCCGCTGGCGGCCCATGCATAGCACACGCGATAATCGCGCGAGATGCTGCCCACCCATGCGAAATCCGTGAACACGACGCGCGTCTTCTCCACGCTCAGGAGCGAATCCGTCAAAAGGCCAGGATTGAAGGCGGTGATGACGGTGCCGTCCGTCGGCGCGCCGCTGTTGAGCCAGGTCACGGCTTTCAGGCTCGATGCGCCCGGCATGTTCTGCACGATCACTTTCGGCGCTCCCGGCAGATGGCGCCCGTAATGACGCGACAGCAAACGCGCATAGGCGTCGTAACCGCCGCCGGGCGAAAAGCCCACGACGAGATTGACGGGCCGCGCCTCCTGCGCCTGAGCGGGCGCGAAAAGTCCTGCGCCGCAGGAGAACGCGATGGCGGTGAAGAGCGAACGCATGCTTCCCTCCCTTGATCGACGAATGCGCGCGCCCTTCTCTTTCGGCGGGCTGCGCGCGACAGGTTCAGCCTGTCAGTTCAAAAGGTATTTGCGTCGGCCCCGGACCCGGGCGCACTTCCCCCGTCACGGGATCGTATTGGCGCTGCGTGATCGAGCCCAATTTCGTGCTGCGCAGGATCATCGCGACAGAACGCGTCGGGCCGCCCTGTTCGGCATGAATGTCGAACGGGGGCACGAGATCGACCTTGCCCGGCGTTCCCATGCTCACCGAGGTCATGCGCACCTGCGCGAAATCCTCGCGGCTGCGATCGTCGATGCGCTCGTAGCGCTCCAGCGATTCCGTGCCGTCAAGCACGCCATAAAGAACCCAGGCGTGCGCGTGATCATGCACGCTGCCCTTGCGGCCGGGCACGCGCACCACCGCATTGATGGCGAATTCGTGCTCCTCGTCGACATATAGCAGCAAGTTCTTGCGCCCTTCCGTCGAGGGCCAATCGGCGGAGCGGGCCTGAAGCTCGCGATTGCGCACGAGCGTCTCCATAAGCGGACGGGCGCGCTCCATGCGGGCGCCCATGTCGGGCTCGCTCGCCCAGATGGCGCGCAGATCGTCGATGAAAGCCTGCAGCGCAGGCATGCGTCGGCTCATGTCTTGTCTCCCGATCAGCCTGACACCGGCACGCCTTCCACCGTGCAGCGGCGCAACAGGCGCTGCTCCTCCGGCGGAAACCATGTGCGCGCGTGGATGGTGGCGAGATTATCCCACATCACGAAATCGCCGAGGCACCAGACATGCTCATAGATGAAGTCCTTGCGCTCGCCGATCTCGTAGAGCTGGGCGAGAACGTCCTCGCTCTCGGCCGGCTCCAGACCCTCGATGGCCTGCGTCATCAGGCGGTCCACGAACAGGCTCTCGCGCCCCGTCAGGGGATGGCGGATGAACACGGGATGCCAGAAATGCGGCGCGCCTGAAAAATCCGCCGACAAATCGACGCGCTCGGCGCGCTTGTACTCATGAATGTGCAGCGCCCTGCGGCCTTTCAGCCGTTCGCGCAGTTTCGCGGGCACGGCCTCCGCCGCCTTATACATGTTGGAGAAGAGCGTGTTGCCGCCCGTCGAGGGCAGCGTGACGCCATAGATGAACGTGTAGCGATAGGGCTTGGCGGAATAGCCGGAGTCGATGTGGAACCACATCTCGCCGTCGCCGAAGGCGCCAATCGGCTTGCCGTCCTCCTTGATGTTGCTCACCAGCAGGATTTTCGGATTGACCTGTTTCACGCCTTCCGCGCGCTCGCGCAGCGCGCCGGGCGCGACCTTGCGGTCGCCGAGCGGGCCGAAGCGCTCCGCGAAACGCAATTGCGCGTCCTCGTCGATGGACTGACCGCGAAAGACGAGCACGAGATGCTCATTCCAAGCCTGCTGCACGAAATCGAACTCGGCCTGCGTGATGTCGCGCGTCAGGTCGACGCCTTCGATCATCGCGCCGCATCCCCCCTCCAGCGGCACGGCCCGCATGGCCGCGCCGGATGGGGACGAGCTGACCGCAGACTGCTCCAAGACCGATTGGCCCATGGCGATTCCTCCTGCATGGCCCCGGCTCTTGCAGCCGGACACAGGAGGAAAGGTTAGGCCGAGTCCGCGCGGGGCGCAATCTCCCCCCGCGCCTTCCTCGCGCGCCCAAAGGGGGATTCGGCTCAGCCCTTGCGGGGCGAAGCGTCGAGATGGGCGATCACGTCCTCGACATGCATCACGTCGGCGTATTTGTGATGCAGGTCGAACAGGTTCACCTTGTGGCTCAGCATGGAGCGGTCATAGGTGCATTCCTCGACCAGCGTGTTGTGGAAGCCGTAGGAATAGGCGTCGACCGTGGACGCGCGAACGCAGCCCGAGGTCGATTCTCCGCAGATGATAAGGCTCTCCACGCCCATGCGGCGCAGATGCGCGATGAGCGGCGTGCCGAAGAAGGCGGAGGCGCGCTCCTTGTGGATCACGATTTCGCCCGGCTGCGGCGCGAGCTCGGCCTTGATGTGATAGAGATCCTCCGTCTCGCCCTTCATGCGGCGATTGGTGGAATGCACGCCGGCCGTGTCGGCATGGCGCGTCGAATAGATCACAGGCACGCCGGCGGCGCGGGCGGCGGCGAACAGGGCCTGGGTGGGCGCCAAGGCGCGCCAGGCGTTCTCGCCGCAGGAGCCCGAGAACTCGCGATTGACCTCGCGCACGGGGCGATTTCCGCCAAGATAGGCCTTGTTGTAAAGGTCGATCGCCAGAACCGCGGGCTTGGGCCCGACAAAGAGGTCGCGGTGATAGGCTTCGTAGATTTCGCGGATCTCGTCGTCGATGACGTCGTTCCAGCAATGATCGTTGAAGTCCCTCGCCATCGCATTTCTCTCCCTGCTGCGGTTTGCGTCGCGCCACGCTAATATGAAACGCGCCTGCGAAGCAATGCGCCAAGGTGGCCCACAAGGCGGCGCCGACGGGGACGCCCCCGCGCTTGACCATCCGCGCGCTGGCGTGACAATAAGTCGGAGCGCCCCTCGAGAGGCGCGAACAGGGAGGATCGGCATGCGCGCTGCCTTGCGAAAAAATCCGGGACGGCTTTTGTCGCTCGCCGCATGGTCTCTCGCCGCATGGTCGCTCGCGGCAGTAACGCCGGGCGCCGCGCACGCGCAAGGCGCAGACGGGTTCTACCGCGGCAAAACCGTGACGATCCTCATCGGCTACAGCGTCGGCGGCTCGGATGATTTGTGGGCGCGGCTGATCGCCCGCCATATGGGGCGCTTCCTTCCCGGACAACCGGTCGTGACGCCGCAGAATCTGCCGGGCGCGGGAAGCCTCGTCGCCGCGAACCAGATCTACAACACCGCGCCCAAAGACGGCACGGTTCTGGGCATGATCAATCGCGGCGTGCCGTTCGAACCGATGCTCGGCAACAAGAGCGCGCAATTCGATCCGCTGAAATTCACCTATCTTGGAAGTCCCGACCGCGACGTGATCGTCGGCTATATACGCTCCGACGCGCCGCTGAAACACGCGCGCGACATGCGCACGCAAGAGCTGATCGTGGCCGCAACCGGCTCGGGCGCCGACAGTTTCACCTATCCCAACGTGCTCAAGAATCTGTTCAACCTGAACATCCGCGTCGTCTCCGGCTATCCCGGCTCGCGCGACATGAATCTCGCGGTCGAACGCAATGAGGTGCACGCCACTTTCATCAGCTACGACACCGCCGCGCGCGAACCCAAGTTCGCCAATGGCGCGCGCAAGATTTTCCTGCAAGGAACGATGTCGCCCGATCCGCGCATGCCCGACACGCCGACGCTGGGCGACCTCGCCGGCGACGACGAACAAAAACGCGCAATCGAATTGGTTCTCTATCGCGCGCAAATGGGCCGTCCCATGGTCGCCCCGCCCGACCTGCCGGCGGAACGCGCGAGCGCATTGCGCAAGGCCTTCGTCGATACGCTCAACGACGCGCAGGCGCGCGAGGAAGCGCAAAAGCAGATGCTCAACGTCAGCATCGTCCCGCCCGAGGAGCTTCTCGACCTTGTTCGCAAGGCCTATTCCGCAGACGCGAAAACCATCGCGCGCGTCACAGCAGCGCTGCGCTGAGGACACTAGATGACAGATACGCCCCGCCTCCCCGATCCCTATCTCGCCTGGGCGCATGCGCAGGGCGTTCCCATCATCGAGGATTTCGGCATCGACATCCGCAAGGTTCCGGTGAAGCCCTGGGCGCGCTACGGCATGAACGGCGCGCTCTGCCATCTGAAAGGCCGCGACGATTACATTTCGATCTTCGCCATGGAGCTGCCGCCGGGC
>CAIXDD010000348.1 GCA_903918155.1 uncultured Hyphomicrobiales bacterium | reverse complement strand
GGCGTGGCCTTCACAGGCCCCGCGGAAGCCGAAGGCGCGGGCTCAGGACTTGCGCTCCGGGCTTGCGCGCAGGGCTTGCGCACAGGGCTTGCGCACAGGGCTTGCGCACAGGACTTGCCCCGATAGACTGAGCGCAAACAAGCAAATCGGGGGGAGGCGAACATGTTCACCAGCTGGCGGGGCGTCATCGGCATCATTCATCCCACGCTTCGGCCCGGATCGAACGAGGAATTGATCCGCATGCTGCCCGAGGGGATCGGCGTCCTGTCGCTCCATGTGAACATCACGCGCGGCACGCCGGACGAGTTCAAGCAGATGAAGTCCGCCTATGAGAAGGAGCTGGACCTTCTCAAGGAAGCCGGCTGCGACGTCATTCATCCCTCCGGGGCGCCGCCCTTCATGGTGCATGGGCGCAAGGGCGAGGCCCAATTGATCAAGCAATGGGAGAAGCGCTACGGCGTGCCCATGTTCACCTCCGGCCAGAACCATGTGAACGCGCTGAAGGCGCTCGGGGCGAAGTCCATCGTCGGGGCGACCTATTTTCCTGAAAAGACCAACCAGATCTTCGCGCAATATTTCAAGGACGCGGGCTTCAACGTGAAAGCCATGGCCGGCGTCGACGTGCCTTTCAACAAGGTGCAGGAATTGTCCGGCGAGTCGGTCTATGCGCATATCAAGAAAGCCTTCCTGAAAGCCAAGGGAGCCGACGCGATCTATATGCTGGGCTCGGGCTGGCGCACGCTGCACATCATCGAATTGCTCGAGCAGGATCTCGGCGTCCCCGTCATCCATCCGGTTCCCGCGCGCGTCTGGGAATTTCAGAAACGCCTGCACGTCAACGAGAAGATCGAAGGCTTCGGCCATCTCGTGCGGGAGATGCCGGCCTTGTCCGTCTGAGGAACGAGCAGCCCTTTGGCGAGGGGCGAATGGGAGGATGCATGATCTCGCGCTGGACCTTATTGGCTTGCGCCGCCGTTTCGGCGCTCGCGTTCCCCCTGCCGGATGCGGCCGCGCAGGAGCCGTTCAAGGGAAAGACGATCCGATTGTCGGTCGGCACGGCGCCGGGCGGCGTGAACGACATTTCCGCCCGCCTCGTCGCGCGCCATATGGGCCGACATATTCCCGGCGCTCCGTCCTTCAATGTGCAGAACATGCCCGGCGCGGGCGGAATCGTCGGCGCCAATCGGCTCGCCCATAGCGTCGAACGCGATGGAACGGAGCTTGCGATTCTCGAGCGCGGCGTCGCGCAATTCGCGATCGCCGGCGACAAGAACGCGAAATTCGATCCGCTGACGCTGACATGGCTCGGGTCTTTGTCTTCTTACGCCGACGACGCCTATATGCTGCTCGTGATGGCGAAACATCCCGCGCAGACCGCCGCCGACCTGCGCAAGCCTGGCGTGAAGGCGGTGATGGGCGCCAATCGGGCGGGCTCGACCAATGTGATTTTCGCGGTTCTCGCCAAACAGGCGCTGGGGCTGAACGTCGAGACGATCACCGGCTATGGCGGCGCCGCCAAGATCGCGCTCGCCATGCAATCGGGCGAGGTGGATGGTCAGGTGATCGGGCTGTCGGCCTTTCAGGCGGGACAAAAGGCGATGTGGGACGACAAGCAGGTGCGTCCGCTCGTCGTCTTCGGACGCGGAACCCGTCATCCCCTGATGCCGGACACGCCCACGGGCCGCGAATTGGCGAAAGACGAAGACGCGCGCAAATTGCTCGAATTCTCCGAGCTTCCCTTCTTCATGGCCCTGCCCTTCGCGGGTCCGCCGCAGATGATCCCGGCGAATGCGGCGATCCTGCGCAAGGCGTTTCTGGCCACGGCGCAAGACACCGCGATGCTGGCGGAAGCCGAAAAGCTCTCGATGGAGATCAGCCCGATCGACCACACGCGCATCGAGGATCTGTTGCGCAGCGCCGCCGCGACGCCCGCCTCCGTCATGCGTCAGTTCACGACCCTGATGGCCGACGCGTTCTAGCGCGCCGGCGCCTCACAGCCGTTCGAGCTTCGCCACTTCGATCGCGCGGATCCATTTGGCTTTCTGGCCGGCGATGAAGGTCTTCAGGAAAGCGCGGCCGCCTTCGAGCGGCTCGCCGCCCGCGCTTTTCAGGAATTCCGCCGTCTGGGGCATGCGGCCGATCTCCTGCAGGGCCGCTTCGAGTTTCGCAAGCACCGGCTCGGGCGTGCCGCGCGGGGCGAGCGCCATAAAGGGCGCCGCCCATTGGGCCGTCGTGACGCCCAATTCGCGCAAGGTGGGAATGTCGGGCGCCACTTTCGACCGCTCGTCGGTCGTGACGGCGAGCACGCGCGCCTTGCCGCGGGGAATGGCGCCCAGCACGCCGGTGAGATCGATGAAGAGGAAGTCGATTTCTCCCGCCTCGACTTCCTTCAACGCTTCCTGCGCGGCCTTATAGGGCACGCGCACGGCGCTCGCGCCGATCTCGTCGAGATAGAAAGCGGAGATGGCGATGGAGGAGGACGTGGGCGCGCCATATTTGGCCGCGCCCTTGCGCTCGCGTACGAAATCATTGAGCTGGGCGAGCGAACGGATGTTGAGGCTCGCGGGCACGGCCAATGCGAAGGCTGTCTGCAGGAGCGGCGCGACCGGCGCGAAATCCTCCGTCGTGAACGGCACGTTCTTGTAGAGCAGCGGATTGCCGGTGACCGGCGAACTCGGCGTGACCAGAAGCGTGTAGCCGTCCGGCGGCGCGCTCGCCACCGCCGCCGTGCCGATATTGCCGCCGGCGCCGGGCTTGTTCTCGACCACCACCGGCACGCCCAAGGATTTTTGCAGCGCGGCCGCGAAATAGCGCGCCAGAATGTCCGCGCCGCTGCCCGCCGTATAGCTCACGATCATGCGGATGGGACGCGTGGGCCAAGCGTCGCCCTGCGCCACGGCCCCGCCCTGCGCGAAGGTTCCGACGGGCGCGAGAAGCGGCGAGGCGGCGAGCGCGGCGGCCCCGCCCAGCCATCGCCTCCGGTCCAGACCATCCATGCGGAAAAGCGCGCGCGCGGCTGCGGGATCCTGCTCCATATCGTTCCTCCCCAAGGCCGCGATGCGTTGCGCGGCTCTTTGCGACAGCATACGCCGCAGACGGCGCTCGGCAAGGGCGGTCAGCAAGGGGCGCTTGGCAAGGGGCGCTTGGCGAAAGCGCTTGGCGAGAGGGACCGCGCGCGTCCCTGCGGGGGCGCAAAGAGCGCTTGATCTCCCCTCGCGCATTGCGGAACATGGTCGCCAAGACAAAGGGGAGGATCACATGGCTCGCAGGTTCGCCATTTCGCCAGCATCGTCGCGCGCGCGCGCCGCCGTCGCCTTCGGCGCGGCTTTGGGGTCGTTTTGCGTCTTCAGCGCCGCGGCGCACGCCGATTCATCGGCGCAATTCTTCGAGGGCAAGACAATCTCCTTCATCGTGGGGGCGGCGAGCGGAGGCGGCTATGACGCGCAGGCGCGCCTGTTAGCCAGCCATATGGGCCGTTTCCTTCCCGGCGCGCCGAGCTTCGTCGTGCAGAACATGCCCGGCGCCGGCAGCCTGCAGGCGGCTAATTTCCTCTACAATATCGCGCCCAAGGACGGCGCGACCATCGCGCTGCTCCAGCGCGGCATCCTCTCCACGCGTTTCGTGAACCCCGAAGGCGCGCGTTTCGATCTCGGCAAGTTCAACTGGATCGGCAATATGTCATCGGAGGCGGGCGTGGTGCTGGCCTGGCACACGACGCCGTTTCATATGTTCGAGGATCTGAAGAAGCAGGATTTCCTCGTCGGCGGCACGGGACCGATGATCGACACGGAGACGACGCCGCGCATTCTCAACGCGCTTCTGGGCACGCGCTTCAAGGTCATCACGGGCTACAAGGGCACGGGCGACACGGCGCTCGCCATGGAGCGGGGCGAATTGCACGGCATGGGCGATTGGTCCTGGTCCAATGTGAAGACGCGCCGTCCCGATTATTTCCGCGACCGGAAAGTGCGCGTCCTCGTTCAGGTGAGCGCGGAGACATTGCACGACCTGCCGGACGTGCCGAACGCGCGC
>CAIXDD010000347.1 GCA_903918155.1 uncultured Hyphomicrobiales bacterium | reverse complement strand
CATCGGCATTCCCGCCCGGTCGTGGACCGGCTGGCAGGTGCCGGTGAAAACCGACGGGGTGCATGGCGCGGCGCGCATTCTCGATATCGATGTCTCGGAGGTCGTGAAGCGGCTGTCGCAGGGGCAGGTGGCGGTGATGGCGGGCTTCCAGGGCATCGGTCCCGACCAGCGGATCACCACGCTGGGGCGCGGCGGCTCCGACACCAGCGCCGTGGCCGTGGCCGCCGCCATCGGCGCGGAGCGCTGCGACATCTACACCGACGTCGACGGCGTCTACACCACCGACCCGCGCGTCGTGCCCAAGGCCCGCAAGCTGGACAAGGTCTCCTTCGAGGAAATGCTCGAAATGGCCTCGCTCGGCTCCAAAGTGCTGCAGGTGCGCTCGGTCGAGATCGCCATGGTGCACAAGGTGCGCACGTTCGTGCGCTCGTCGTTCGACGACCCGGCCGATCCGCGGCCCGGCACGCTTATTTGCGAGGAGGATGAGATCGTGGAACAGCAGGTCGTCACCGGCATCGCCTTTTCCAAGGACGAGGCCCAGATCACGCTGCGCAACGTCGCCGACAAGCCGGGCGTCGCCGCCTCGATCTTCGGCCCGCTCGCCGACAGCAACATCAATGTGGACATGATCATCCAGGTCGTGTCCGGCCCCGCCACCGCGCGCAACGGGCAGACGACGGACCTCACCTTCACCGTGCAGGCCGCCGATTACGAGCGCGCCATGGCCCTCCTCGCCAAGATGAAGGACGCCATCGGCTACGAATCCGTCGAGGGCGCCACGGATGTGGTGAAAATTTCCGCCATCGGGGTGGGCATGCGCTCCCATGCCGGCGTCGCCGCCCGCGCCTTCCGGGCGCTCGCCGAAAAGGGCGTCAACATCCGCGCCATCACCACGAGCGAGATCAAATTCTCCGTCCTGATCGACAAGGACTACACCGAGCTGGCGGTGCGCACCCTGCATTCGCTCTACGGGCTCGACAAGGCCGCCTGACCGGCCGCCTGACCGGCGGCCTGCCGCGCCCCGAAGCCGCGTCCCAATTCTGCGTCCCATACTGCGTCCCAATGCTGCTCCTTGCGGGCGCCCGCCCCTATTCGGTATAGCCTGAAGGCGGGCGTCCCTGGCGGAGCGGCCCCAAGGGCGCGTCACGCGCGGAAGGACCGGAGATCACATGCCCACGCGCAACGCGCCAGGCAGCCCCCGCCTCCTGTTGCGCCGTCTCCGCGAAGCCATGGCGGAGCCGGTGAGCGCGCAGGCGCGCCTCGACCGCATCGTGGTCCAGATCGCCGCCAATATGGTGGCCGAGGTCTGCTCGGTCTATGTGCTGCGCGCCGACGGCCGGCTTGAGCTCTTCGCCACCGAAGGCCTCAACCGCGAGGCGGTCCATCTGACCACCATGCGCGCGGGTGAAGGCCTCGTCGGCCTGATCGCGCGCAACGCCGAGCCGCTGGCCCTGTCCGAAGCCCAGTCGCATCCCTCTTTCTCCTACAAGCCGGAGACGGGCGAAGAAATCTACAACGCCTTCCTCGGCGTGCCGATCCTGCGCGGCGGCAATACGCTGGGCGTGCTCGTGGTGCAGAACCGCGCCCACCGCGTCTATGCGGAGGAGGAGGTCGAGGTTCTCGAAACCATCGCCATGCTGCTCGCCGAGATGATCGCGTCCGGCGAATTGCAGGCGATCGTGCGGCCCGGCGCCGAAATCGCGGCGCGCCGTCCGCTGGCGCTGAAGGGGTCGGCGGTCTCCGAAGGCGTCGGCCTCGGCCATGTGGTGCTGCACCAGCCCCGCGTCGTGGTGACGCAGATCGTCGCCGAGGACACCGGCAAGGAGCTGCGGCGTCTGGAGGAATCCATCGAGGCCATGCGCGCGGGCATCGACCAGTTGCTCGACGGCGACGGCTCGGCCGGCGACCATCGCGAAGTGCTCGAAACCTACCGCATGTTCGCCAATGACCGCGGCTGGCTGCGCCGCCTGCGCGAGGCGATCTCCACCGGCGTCACCGCGGAAGCCGCCGTCGAGCGCGTGCAGAACGACGCCCGCGCGCGGCTGCAGCGCCAGACCGATCCCTATTTGCGCGAACGGCTGCACGATCTCGACGATCTCGCCAATCGCCTGCTGCATCAGCTCACCGGACAATCGCTCGTCGCGGGCCCGGAGACCCTGCCCGACAATGCGGTGCTCGTGGCGCGCAGCATGGGCCCGGCGGCCTTGCTCGAATATGACCGCAAGCGCCTGCGCGGCCTCGTGCTGGAGGATGCGGGCGGCTCAAGCCATGTCGCCATCGTCGCCCGTTCGCTGGGCGTGCCCACCGTGGGCGACGTGGACAACATCACCAGCCTCGTCGAACAGGGCGACGCGATCATCGTCGACGGCGGCGCGGGCGAAGTGCAGGTGCGCCCGCAGCCCGACGTGGAAAGCGCCTATCGCGAGAAGGCGCGCCTGCGCGCGCGTCGCCAGGAGCAATATCACCAGCTGCGCGACAAGCCCGCCGTCACGCGCGACGGCCAGACGATCGACTTGCTGATGAACGCGGGACTGCTCGTGGACGTGCACCACATGGGCGAGGCGGGCGTGGCGTCCATCGGCCTGTTCCGCACCGAGCTGCAATTCATGCTCGCCTCGCAATTCCCGCGGCTGGAGCAGCAATACGCGCTCTACAAGCAGGTGATCGACGCCACGCCCGGCTGCGTCACCTTCCGCACGCTCGACATCGGCGGCGACAAGATCCTCCCCTATATGCAGACCTATGAGGAGGAGAATCCGGCGCTGGGCTGGCGGGCGATCCGCATCGGCCTCGACAGGCCGGGCCTTCTGCGCTCGCAATTGCGCGCGCTGCTGCGCGCCGGCGCCGGCCGCGAATTGCGCGTCATGTTTCCGATGGTGGCGATGGTCAGCGAGTTCGACGCCGCCCGGGCGCTGGTCGCGCGCGAACTGGCCCATCTCACCCGCCATGGCTACGAGACGCCCTCGCTCCTCAAGCTGGGCGTCATGATCGAAGTGCCCTCGCTGCTCTGGCAGCTGGACGAATTGCTCGCGCGCGCGGATTTCATCTCCGTCGGCTCCAACGACCTCGTGCAATATCTGACCGCCGCCGACCGCGACAACAGGCGCGTCGCCAATCGTTTCGACGTGCTCTCCGCCCCGGTGCTGCGCGCGCTCGCCCATGTGGCCGACAGCGCGGCGCGCGCGGGCAAGCCCCTGACCTTGTGCGGCGAGATGGGCGGACGGCCGCTGGAGGCGATGGCGCTGGTGGGACTGGGCTATCGCGCGATCTCCATGTCGCCGGCCAGCGTAGGCCCGGTGAAGGCGGCGGTCATGGGCATGGACGCGGGCGAGCTGGGCGGCCTGCTGCGCGACTTGCTCGCGAAGACCGACGCGGCCCCCTCCCTGCGCGGGCCGCTGAAAGCCTATGCGGATGCGAAGGGCGTGCCCTTGTAGCGGGAGGGCGCATCCTCTCCCCGCCGCTCCCTCGCTTGCGCACGCGCTTTTTGGATTCGCCATGCTGCCCCAGGACAAACTGAACCTCATTCTGCGCCGGCGCGACGAGATCGAGGCGAAGCTGGCAGCCGGCGCGTCAGGCGCCGAATTCGGCGCCCTCTCGCGCGAATTGTCGGAGATCGAGCCGCTCTGCGCGACCATCCTCGCCTGGCGACAGGCGGCGGGCGACGCGCAGGACGCGCGCGCCATGATCGACGATCCCGCGACCGACCGCGACATGCGCGACCTCGCCGAGGCCGAGGCGCGCGAGGCGGGCGAACGCGCGCAGGCGCTCGAACGCGACATCCAGATCGCGCTTCTGCCAAGGGACGCCGCCGACGAGGGCGGCGCCATTCTCGAAGTGCGCGCGGGAACCGGCGGCGACGAGGCCGCGCTTTTCGCCGGCGATCTCTTCCGCATGTATTCCCGCTACGCCGAACAGCACGGATGGACCATGGAATTGCTCTCCGCCAGCGAAGGCGCGGCGGGCGGCTATAAGGAAATCATCGCCTCCATCACCGGACGCGGCGTCTTCGCGCGGCTCAAATTCGAATCGGGCGTGCATCGCGTGCAGCGCGTGCCGGCCACGGAGGCGCAGGGGCGCATCCATACGTCCGCCGCCACCGTCGCCGTCCTGCCCGAAGCGCAGGAGGTCGATTTCGAGATCAACGACGCCGACCTGCGCATCGAAACCATGCGCGCGCAGGGCGCGGGCGGCCAG
The DNA here is from genome assembly GCA_903918155.1 of uncultured Hyphomicrobiales bacterium. GTDB lineage: Bacteria > Pseudomonadota > Alphaproteobacteria > Rhizobiales > Beijerinckiaceae > Terripilifer. Next base: position 1,295 of record CAIXDD010000347.1, on the reverse strand, counting down.
CATGTGAACAAGACGGAATCGGCGATCCGCATCACCCATGTCCCCACCGGAACCGTGGTGATGGTTCAGGACGAACGCTCCCAGCACAAGAACCGCGCGCGGGCGATGGGCCTGCTGCGCGCGCGCCTTTACGACGAACAGCGCCGCAAGCTCGATTCCGAACGCGCCGCCGACCGCAAGTCGCAAGTGGGATCAGGCGATCGTTCGGAGCGCATCCGCACCTATAATTTTCCGCAAGGGCGCGTCACCGACCATCGCATCGAACTGACGCTCTACAAGCTCGATCGCGTGATCGCGGGCGAGGCGCTCGACGAAGTGGTCGAGCCCCTCATCACCCGCCACCAGGCCGACCAGCTCGCCGCCAGCGGCCTCTAGGGCCGCTCACGCCGCGCGGGCGATCTTGACCGCGACGCCGCGCGCCTGCACCCGGCGCAGCGGCACGGGCGCCAGATCCTCGTTCACCACTTCGTCGGTGGTCACGTCGAGCCCGACGATCGCATCGGCCTCGAATTCGCGCGCCAGGCGGCGCAATTTCTCAAGCGCCGTCTCGCGATGGGCTTCGACCGGCGCGCCGACGGCATGCCACATCGAGGCGGCCTCGATCGGGCCGATCTCCGCGACGATCCGCACGCTTTCGAGTTCCTTCTCCGAAATGAAACGCATGATGTGAAATCTCCTGTCAGCGACAAAAGCCGCGTCGCGTGGGCGCAAGAAACGCCGCCGCGCGTTAACAGAAGATGAACGCCGCGCCCCTGACGCAGCGTGTGCTTTCTCAGCGATGAACGAGCGGCGGACTCAGTGACGGAAATGGCGATGGCCCGTCATCACCATCGCCAGCCCCGCTTCGTCGGCGGCCCGGATGACCTCGTCGTCGCGCATCGAGCCGCCCGGCTGGATGATCGCGGTCGCGCCGGCCTGGGCTGCGGCCAGCAGGCCGTCGGCGAAGGGGAAGAAGGCGTCGGAGGCGACGACGGAGCCCTTGGCCAGCGAGTCCGGCAGGCCTGCGGCCTTCGCCGCTTCGGCCGCCTTCCAGGCCGCGATGCGCGAGGAATCGACGCGGCTCATCTGTCCTGCGCCCACGCCCACGGTCGCCCCGTCGCGGGCGTAGACGATGGCGTTGGACTTCACATGCTTGCAGACGCGGAAGGCGAACAGCAGATCGGCCATCTCGGTTGCCGTCGGCGCACGCTTGGTCACGCATTTCAGCGTGGCTTCGCTCACGCGCCCGGCATCGCGCGATTGCGCCAGAAAGCCGCCAGCCACGGAACGAAACATCATCCCCGGTGCGGCAGGAT
>CAIXDD010000346.1 GCA_903918155.1 uncultured Hyphomicrobiales bacterium | reverse complement strand
GGCCCTCGACGCCCGGCGCGCGGCCCGCGTGGCCTTCGCCAGCGAGGCGATGCGCCCCGCCGAGACGACCGACGCCTGGCCCGCCTTTCGCGCGCGGCTGGGCGCGCCGGGGCTTGCGCGGGCCTTGTCGGATTTCGCCTTGATCGAGGCGGCGGACGAGCGCGAAGAGGCGCTGGCCGTCGCCGCCGCCTTGCGCGAGGCGCTGGAGACGCCCGGCCGCACCGCCGCGCTCGTCACGCCCGACCGCAATCTCGCGCGGCGCGTGCGCGCGGAACTGGCGCGCTGGGAGATCGAGATCGACGATTCGAGCGGCGATCCGCTCGTGAACGCCCCCCATGGCGTGCTGGCGCGTCATGCGCTCGCCTGCGTCGAGCCGACCGCCGGCGCCAGCGCCTTGCTGGCGCTTCTGCGCCATCCGCTCGCCCGCCTCGGCCTCGCCCCCGCGCAGCGCGGGGCCGGCGTCGACGCCGCCGAAATCGGCTTGCTGCGCGGCCTGCGTCCGGACCTGTCGGATCCGCCGGCGGCCATTGCGCGGGCGCGCGCCGCCATTGCGGCCGATTGGCACGCCCATGAGGCGCGCAAGCGCCTCGGCGAGGCCGATTGGGCCGGCGTCGTGGATCTTCTCGCGCGGCTGTCGGCGGCGCTCGCGCCCTTGCGCGCGCTCGACGGGCCGCAGCCGTTGCCCGCATGGGCGCAGGCGCATCGGCTCGCCGTCCAGGCGCTCGCCGCCCCCGCGCCCGACGCGGGCTTGCGCCATGCGGACGATGCGGAGTCCTTCGATGCGCTCATGAGCGATCTCGTCGCGGCGGGCGGCGCCTGCGACATCGCCTTCACGCGGCAGGATTACGCCGCCTTCTTCGAGGCGGCCGCGCGCGACGTGGTGGTTCGCGGGCCGCGCGCGCATCATCCGCGCATCAAGAGCCTGGGCCTTCTCGAAGCGCGCCTGATCGAAGCCGATCTCATCGTCGTGGCGGGCCTCGACGAAACGGTCTGGCCGCCGGCCGCGCGCACGGACGCCTTTCTCAACCGGCCCATGCGCATGCAATTGGGGCTGGCCGCGCCCGAGCGGCGCATCGGCCAGACGGCGCATGATTTCATTCAGGCGCTCGGCGCCGACCGCGTGATCGCCACGCGCGCGGCCAAGCGCAACGGCGCGCCGACCACGCCCTCGCGCTTTCTGCTGCGCATGCAGGCGCTGGCGGGCGAGGAATGGTCCGCCTGCCGCGCGCGCGGCGCCGTCTATCTCGATTACGCGCGCCGCCTCGACGCGCCGCTTCCCTGCGAGCCGGCGCGGCGTCCTGCGCCCTGTCCGCCTTTGGACCTGCGGCCTGCGCAATTGAGCGTGACGCGCGTCGAACGCCTGCGCCGCGACCCTTACGCCATCTATGCCGAGCGCATCCTGCGTCTGGCCCCGCTGGACGGGCTGGACGCGGAGGAGGGCGCGCGCGAGGCGGGCGTGCGCATGCATGACATGCTGGGCCGCTTCCAGAAGGCGTTTCCCGCAGGCGCCTTGCCCAGCGACGCGCTCGCGCGCCTGATGGAGATCGCCCGCGAGGTCTATGCGTCCGAACTCGACGACGCCGAATTCCGCGCGTTCGGCTGGCCGCGGGTGGAGGCGACCTGCGCCGCCTTCGTCGCATGGGACGAGCGACGGCGCGCCGAGGTCGTCCACGTCCTTGCGGAGGAGCGCGGCGAATTGCTCATTCCGCTCGCCGACGGCGCGACGTTCCGTCTCACGGCCGTGGCCGACCGCATCGAGCGGCGCGTCGACGGTGCCTTCGTGGCGATCGATTTCAAGACCGGCGCGCCGCCCAGCGTGAAAATGGTCTCCTGCGGCCTCGCCCCGCAATTGACCCTTGAATCGCAGATGATCGCGCAAGGCGCTTTCCCCGGCGCCCCGAAGGGCGCGCATGTCGCAAGCGCGCTCTATGTGAAGCTCGGCGGCGATGCGGGCGTGGAGCGCGAGCGCGAGGCCACGGGCCGCGGCAAGGAGGCCAAGAGCCTCGCGGAGGCGATGGAGGAGCATTACGAGGGGCTCGTCGTCCTGCTCAATGCGTTTCGCGACCCGCGCACGCCCTATGTCCCCCGCCTGTTTCCGCAATTCGAGAGCCATCCCACGCCCTACGACCATCTCTCGCGCCATCGCGAATGGTCCGCAGGCGGGGACGAGGGAGAGGGCGCATGAGCGAAGCCGCCCCGCCGCGTCCCTCCCGCTGGATCATTCCCGCGCGCACGCGCGACCTGCAGCGCCGCGCCTCCGATCCCGCCTCCTCCGCATGGGTCTCCGCCCATGCCGGGTCGGGCAAGACCTTCGTGCTCGCCCAGCGCGTGGTGCGCCTGTTGCTGGAGGGCGCGCCGCCTTCGAAAATCCTGTGCCTCACCTTCACCAAGGCGGCCGCGGCGAATATGTCGCTGCGCGTCTTCGACATCTTGTCGAGCTGGACGCGCATGGACGATCGGAGCCTGCGCGCCGAAATCGTCGCCATGGGCGCCTCGCCCGAGCGGCTGGGGCTGGCGCGCCGCCTGTTCGCGCGCGCGGTGGAGACGCCGGGCGGCCTGAAGATCCAGACGATCCACGCCTTCTGCGAGCGGCTGCTGCATCTGTTCCCCTTCGAGGCGAACGCGCCGGCGCGCTTTGAAGTTTTGAGCGAGGAGACGCAGAAGGATTTGCTCGCGGCCGCGCGCGAGGAGATCCTGTCCGAGGCCGTCGCCAATCCCCATACGCGGCTGGGGATGGCGCTTTCGCGCGTGGCCGCCCTCACCTCCGCGCTCACCTTCGACAAATTGCTGCGCGAGGCGCTGAACGCGCGCGCCGCGCTGGCGGAGACG
>CAIXDD010000345.1 GCA_903918155.1 uncultured Hyphomicrobiales bacterium | reverse complement strand
TTTGCCGCTATCGCCGCCGCGCTGCCCGGTATCCCGGCCTCGCTGAAGAACTCCTCCGGTCATTTCCTGGTGGACTGCCCCTCCTACCAGCTGACACGACCCGGCTATGCGCTCTATGGCGGCAATCCCACGCCGGGCGCGCCCAATCCCATGGCGCCGGTCGTGCGCCTGCAGGCGCGCGTGATCCAGACGCGCGAGGTCGAGGCGGGAGCGAGTGTGGGCTATAATTCCACCTGGAGCGCGCCGGGTCCGCGCAGGCTCGCCACCATCGGCGTCGGCTATGCGGACGGTCTGTTGCGCGCCGCGTCCGGGCCTGCGGGCCAGCAGGGCGCGGTTGTCTTCGCCGGCGCGCCGGGGCGCGAGACGCCCTGCCCAGTCGTCGGGCGCATTTCGATGGACCTCACGGTGATCGACGTCAGCGACGCGCCCGCCGACGCCGTCGCGCCGGGATCGCTAGTGGAGATTCTCGGACGATGCGCGGGCGTCGACGATCTCGCCGCGCGCGCGGGCACGATCGGCTATGAAATTCTCACCGGTCTCGGCCGGCGCTACGCGCGCGTCTATCGCGGCGGGTGAACGCGCAAGAGGGAGCAGCGCATTGGACGCCTACGCCTGGATCAAGTCGCTGCACGTGCTGGCCATCATCTCATGGATGGCGGGGCTGCTCTATCTGCCGCGCCTGTTCGTCTATCACGCCGAAAACAAGCAGGCGGAGGCGATGGGCGCGCAATTCAGCGTCATGGAGCGCCGCCTTTACCGCTACATCATGAATCCCGCGATGATGGCGGCCTGGCTCACGGGCCTGTATCTGGCATGGGCCGCCGGCTTCCATCGCGCGGGATGGTTCGCGGTGAAATTCGCGCTCGTCGTCGCGCTCACATGCGCCCATGTCTATCTCGGACGGCGCGCGCGCGCCTTCGAGGCGGGAGCCGACGACAAGTCCTCGAAATTCTATCGCGTGCTGAACGAGGTTCCCACGCTGCTGATGATCGGCATCGTCGTGATGGTGATCGGAAAGCCGTTCTGAGCCTTGCCAGCGGTGAATGTTCCTGTATTGTTCTCATCACGAGAGATGATCGAGATTCGTGAGGGAGAGACAGATGACCGCCCAACCGCAGAACGCCGCGAGCTTCAGCCGACAGAGCCTGAGCCTTGAAATGGCGCGGCAGGCGAGCGAACGCGAGGCCGCCCCGCGCCGGCTTGCGGAGGCCGCGTCCTCCTTCCAGGCCGCGCTCGCCGAATTGCGCGCGGCCGAAGCCGCGCTCGAGCGCCAGCTGGGCGACCTGCGCGCGGTGATCGACGCCGCGCCCGTCGCGATGGCCGCGCCCGCTCCCGTCGCCGCGACCTCTCGCCCCTGCGCGCTGCGCACGGCGGCCTGACGGCGCCCATGGCCAAAGCCCGCACCAATTACGTCTGCCAGAATTGCGGCGCGGTCGCCCAGCGCTGGCAGGGTCGCTGCGAGGCCTGCGAGGCCTGGAACTCCATGGTCGAGGAGGCGCCCTCCGCCGGCATCGGCGCGCGCGCGGCGCGCGCGGCCGGCAAGGGGCGGGTCTTCGCGCTTGAAGGGCTGCAGGGCGCCCATCGCGAGGCGCCGCGCATGCTCACCGGCATCGGCGAGCTGGATCGCGTCACCGGCGGGGGCTTCGTGCCGGGCTCGGTCCTGCTGATCGGCGGCGAGCCGGGCATCGGCAAATCCACGCTGCTCATCCAGGCCTGCGCGCGCATGGCGGCCTCGGGGCGGCGCGTCGTCTATATCTCCGGCGAAGAGGCGGTGGCGCAGGTGCGCCTGCGCGCGAGCCGCCTCGGCCTTGCGCAGACGCCCGTGGAGCTGGCCGCGGAGACGAGCGTGGACGACATCATCGCCACGCTGCAGACGGGCGCGACGCCGGCGCTCGTCGTGATCGATTCCATCCAGACCATGTGGACCGACGCGGCGGAGGCCTCGCCGGGCACGGTCACGCAGGTGCGCATGAGCGCGCAGGCGCTTATCCGCTACGCCAAGACGAGCGGCGCCTGCGTCATCATGGTCGGCCATGTCACCAAGGACGGCCAGATCGCCGGCCCCCGCGTCGTCGAGCATATGGTGGACGCCGTCGCCTCCTTCGAGGGCGAGGGCGGGCGCCAGTTCCGCATCCTGCGCGCGGTGAAGAACCGCTTCGGCCCCACCGACGAGATCGGCGTGTTCGAGATGACGGGCGGCGGGCTGGCGGAAGTCACCAATCCCTCGGCCCTGTTCCTCGCCGGACGCGACGGCGCGGCGCCGGGCGCGGCCGTCTTCGCGGGCATGGAGGGCACGCGGCCGGTCCTCGTGGAGATCCAGGCGCTCGTCGCCCCGACCTCGCTGGGCACGCCGCGGCGCGCCGTGGTGGGCTGGGATCCCGCGCGCCTGTCCATGGTGCTGGCGGTGCTGGAGGCCCATGGCGGCCTGCGGCTCGGCCAGCACGACGTCTATCTCAATGTCGCCGGCGGATTGCGCATCGACGAGCCGGCGGCGGATCTGGCGGCGGCGGCCGCGCTCGTGTCCTCCCTGTGCGGGGCTGTGTTGCCGGGCGATTCCGTCTTTTTCGGCGAAGTGGCCCTGTCGGGCGCTATCCGGCCCGTGGCCCATGGCGGACAGCGGCTGAAAGAGGCCGCGAAACTGGGGTTCCGCGCCGCCGTGGCGCCGGAGGGTTCGCTCGAAGGGCAGGAGAAGGGCCCGCTCGCGCTCACCCCCTGCGGGCATATCGCGGCGCTGGTGGCCGACATCGCCGCCCGCGCCCCCGCCCGCTCGCGCTCGGGCGAGGGGAACGGCGAGCGCGCCGTGCCCCGCGCAAGGGACGGCGCAAGGGAAGGCGCAAGCCGCGCTTTCTGACCTCCGGGCGCTTTCTGACGTCAGAGGTCGTCCGGCCGGGCCCGCCGGCGGGGACGGCCTGCGCGCCTGAGGGATGACGCTCGGCCTTTGCTTCGGTATAAGGGCGTGTGACGACTCGGCGGTTTTCCGCGTCGATGCGCCCGCGCGCCCGTGTCCCTTTCATCGTCCCTGTCCGCGTCCGGCTCCAAATTCGGCTCCGCGTCCGGTCTGTCCCATCCTTCGGATTCCGATTGAATGCCTTCTTATCTTGATCTCGCCCTCATCGGCGTCGTGCTTGTTTCCGGCGTCCTGTCGCTTCTGCGCGGCTTCACGCGCGAAGTGCTGGCCATCGCCTCCTGGGCGGCGGCGGCGCTGGCCGCTTATTACCTGCATCCCTTCGCCCTGCCCTATGTGAAGCCGCATATCGCGAAGGAGAGCATCGCGCTGGCGGTGGCCATCGGCGGCGTCTTTCTCGTGACCCTCGTCCTCGTGTCGATGATCACGGTGCGCATCTCCGATGCGATTCTCGATTCGAAGATCGGCGCGCTCGACCGCTCGCTGGGTTTCGTGTTCGGCGCGGCGCGCGGCCTGCTGCTGGGCGTCGTGGCTTTCCTGTTCTTCAATTGGCTGGTGCCGGAGAAGTCGCAACCCGAATGGGTGAAGACCGCCAAGACCCGGCCGCTGCTGCAATCCTCCGGCGAGCAATTGATGGCGCTCCTGCCGGAAGATCCGCTGAGCGCCTTCCAGCAGCGCATGAAGCGCAACCGGGACGACGAGCCCGCCGCCGAGGAGCCGGAGCTGCGCACCGCGCCGCCCGCCCCCGGCCGTCGCTCGTGAGCGCGGCCTGCGCCAAAAACGCGGCGCAGGTCTGCGGGACATGTGAAAAAGCGCGGCGCGCGCGGGTTGCGAACTGACAAATCCGCCGCAAACGACTATGTAACCATTACGGAATACGTCTCCGCGCTACGAGACGGCAAGGGTTCGCATTCGTTCGCAGGAGACGGCCATGGGGCGCACGCAGGGCACTGGACCTATTTCCCGCGATGGAGAGCCCGCTTCCGCCGCGCCCGTCCTTGAGGATTTCGATCTCGACGGCGATCGCCTGCGCGAGGAATGCGGCGTCTTCGGCATTTTCGGCCATCCTGACGCCGCCGCCGTCACCGCGCTGGGCCTGCATGCGCTCCAGCATCGCGGGCAGGAAGCGGCGGGCATCGTCACTTTCGACGGCAAGCGCTTCTCCTCCGAGCGCCGCATGGGCCTCGTCAGCGAGCATTTCTCCACGAAAGCGGTGATCGACCGCCTGCCCGGCGCGACGGCGGTGGGCCATGTGCGCTATTCGACGACGGGCGAAACGATCCTGCGCAATGTGCAGCCCCTGTTCGCCGAACTCGACAGCGGCGGCTTCGCGGTCGCCCATAACGGCAACCTCACCAATGCGCTCTCGCTGCGGCGCGAATTGATCCGCGACGGCGCGATCTATCAATCGACCTCCGATACGGAAGTGATCCTCCATCTGGTCGCGCGCTCGCGCCGCTCGCGCATTCTCGAGCGGTTCATCGAGGCGCTGCGCCAGATCGAAGGCGCCTATTCGCTCGTCGCGATCACCAACAAGAAGCTGATCGGCGCACGCGATCCGCTCGGCATCCGCCCGCTCGTGCTGGGCGAACTCGACGGCCATTACATCCTCGCCTCCGAGACCTGCGCGCTCGACATCATCGGCGCCCGGTTCGTGCGCGACGTCGAGAACGGCGAGATCGTCATCATTTCGGAAGACGGCGTCGAGAGCCACAAGCCCTTCCCCCCGCAGCAGATGCGTCCCTGCATCTTCGAATATATCTATTTCGCGCGTCCCGATTCCATCGTGCATGGGCGCTCCGTCTATGACGTGCGCAAGCTCATGGGCGCGCAGCTCGCGCGGGAAGCGGGCGTGGAGGCCGACATCGTGGTGCCCGTGCCCGATTCCGGCGTGCCGGCGGCGATCGGCTATTCGCAGCAATCGGGCCTGCCGTTCGAACTCGGCATCATCCGCAATCATTACGTGGGCCGCACCTTCATCCAGCCGACGCAATCCATCCGCGAGCTGGGCGTGCGCCTCAAGCACAGCGCGAACCGCAATGTCGTGAAGGGCAAGCGAATCGTGCTGATCGACGATTCCATCGTGCGCGGCACGACGTCGGTGAAGATCGTGCAGATGATGCGCGAGGCGGGCGCGAGCGAAGTGCATTTCCGCATCTCCTCGCCGCCGATCACCCATCCCGATTATTACGGCATCGACACGCCGCAGCAGGACAAATTGCTCGCCGCGCAGATGACGAAAGACGGCGTGATCGACATCGAGGGCATGCGCCGTTACGTGGGCGCGGATTCGCTCGCCTTCCTGTCGGTGGACGGCATCTATCGCGCCATGGGCTATGACGGGCGCGACCCGGCCCGTCCGCAATTCACCGACCATTGCTTCACGGGCGATTACCCCACCTTGTTGACCGACCTTTCCGGCCAGCCGACGCGGCAGCAATTGTCGCTGCTGGCGGAAGCGGGCTAAGGCGCCTGGACATCATGCCGTCTTCCTTCGAACATCGCATCGCCCTCGTCACGGGCGCGTCGCGCGGCATCGGACGCGGCGTCGCAAAGGAACTCGCACGGCAGGGCGCGCATGTGATCGCGCTCGCGCGCACGCAGGGCGGGCTGGAGGCGCTTGACGACGAGATCCGCGGCTTCGGCGGACAGGCGACGCTCGTTCCCTGCGACCTGCGCGACGGCGAGGCGCTCGACCGGCTGGGCCTTGCGATCCATGAACGCTGGGGCAAGCTCGACGTCTTCGTGGGCAACGCCGGCGTGCTGGGGCCCATCTCGCCGCTGTCGCATATCGATCCCGCGCCCTTCGAAGAGGCCTTCGCGATCAATGTGACGGCGAACTGGCGCCTGCTGCGCTCGCTCGACATGCTGCTGCGCAAGTCGGACGCCGGGCGCGTCGTGCTCGTCACGTCGAGCGCGGGCCATCGCGCGGACATGCCCGCCTATCGCGGCGTCTATGCGGCGACGAAATCGGCTCTGGAGACGCTCGGGCGCACCTATGCGGCGGAGGTCGTCAATGTCTCCAACGTGCGCGTGACGCTGGCCTCGCCCGGCCAGACGCGCACGCGCATGCGCACGCAGCTCCTGCCCGGCGAAGATCCGCAGAGCGTGCCCGCGCCCGAAGAAATCGCGCCCAAACTGCTCGCGCCCTGCGCGCCCGAATGGCCGCATACCGGCGTGCTGTTCGAGGCGCAGACCGGCGCGGTGAAGCGCTTCCAGGCTCCCGCCTGACTTCGCCCGCCTGACTTCGCCCGCCTGACGCGTTCGGCCGCTCGCGCGCGGCCGAAGCCGCAACGGATCCTGCTCAGTAGATCTTGCGCTTGCCCTTGGTGCCGTAGGGATTGTCGGTCATCCGCTTGGAGATGCGGATCGGCACGCCCGGCAGGTCGAACGTCTGGCGCAGTCCGTTGACGAGGAAGCGTTCATAGCTGGTCGGCAGGGAATCGAGCTGATTGCCGAACACGACGAAATAAGGCGGGCGCGCCTTGGGCTGGGTCATGTAGCGGATCTTGATGCGCCGGCCCGACACGGCAGGCGGGGGCGTGCGATCGACCACGGCGGTGAGCCAGCGATTGAGCTTGCCGGTGGAGATGCGGCGGTTCCATGTCTCATGCACGCGCATGACCGCCTGCATCAGCTTGTCGAGGCCCGAACCCATGAGGCCGGACACGGGAACGACAGGCGCGCCGCGCAATTGCGGCAGAAGACGATCGGCCTCCTCGCGCAGCTCCTGCAATTTCTTGCCTTGATCGGGGATCAGGTCCCATTTGTTGAGGCCGAACACGACCGCCCGTCCCTCGCGCTCGGTCAGATCCGCGATGGTGAGGTCCTGTTTCTCGAACGGGATCGTGGCGTCGAGCAGAACCACGACGACTTCGGCGAAGCGCACGGCGCGCAAGGCGTCGGCGGCGGCGAGCTTTTCGAGCTTGTCTTGCACATTGGCGCGCCGGCGCAGGCCCGCCGTGTCCCACAATTTCATGGCGCGCGTGGCGCCGTCGCGGCCCGCCCAGACGAAATCGACGCTGATGGAATCGCGCGTGATGCCGGCCTCGGGCCCGGTGAGCAGGCGCTCCTCGCCCACAAGGCGGTTGATGAGCGTCGACTTGCCGGCGTTGGGCCGGCCGACGACCGCGATGCGCAGCGGCTTGGTGACGTCCAGTTCGGTGCCGTCCTCCTCGTCGTCGAAGACGGGACGCGCGTCGTCTTCCGGCTCAGCCTCCGGCTGCAGGGCGGTGGCTTCGGGCAAGGCGGCGAGCAGGGCTTCGTAGAGACCGCCGAATCCGTCGCCATGTTCGGCCGACAGCGGCACAGGCTCGCCCAGCCCCAGCTCCCAGGCGTCGAGCGCGCCGGCCTCGCCCTGCTTTCCCTCGGCCTTGTTGGCGAGAAGGATGATCGGCTTGTCGGCGCGGCGCACGAGTTCGGCGAAATGGCGGTCGGTCGGCGTCACGCCCACGCGCGCGTCGATGACGAAGAACACGGCGTCGGCGCAATCGATGGCCGCTTCCGTCTGCGCGCGCATGCGCCCGGTGAGCGAGGCCACGTCCCCCTGTTCGAGGCCGGCGGTGTCGACGACCTTGAAGGAGAGATCGGCGAGATGCGCGTCGCCTTCGCGACGGTCGCGCGTGACGCCGGGCTGGTCATCCACCAGCGCCAGTTTTTTGCCGACGAGACGGTTGAACAGCGTCGACTTGCCGACATTGGGTCGGCCGATGATGGCGATGGTGAAAGACATGCGCTCCGCTCCGCGGCTGAAACTCGAGGCCGCGCTTACTTGTTCGATGTGGCCGCCGGATTCGTCTTCGCGCCGCTCGCCACGAGGCCCAGCATGGCGCCGGCGCGTTCGCGCAGGCCCTGCGGCGCCTGCGGATCGGCGACGATCATGTCGAACCAGCGCCCCGCGCCCTCCATGTCGCCGGCGCGCAGGGCCGACAGGCCCATCAGCTCGCGGGCGGAATGGCGGAAGGCGCCCGTGGGCGCCGCCAGCGGCTCGACGCGCCGCTTCATCTCGGCGGCGTCGCCGGAATCAACGCGAAGATAGGCCGCGCGCAGGCGCGCCGCCCCTTGCAGAAGCGCGTCCACGGCCGGATCGGCGGCGAGCGCGTCGTAGATTTTCACGGCCTCCGCGCCCTCGCGCAGGCCGATCTCGGCGGCCGCGCGGAACCGGGCGAGCACGGCGTAGCCCGGCGGGCCGGATCGGGCGACGTCGAGGAACGCCTCCTCGGCCTCCTTGTCCTTGCCTTGGCGGCCAAGCTGGATCGCAGCCTCGAAACGCGCGCCGGCGGCTTCGGCGGCGAGCCGCTGGTCATGTTGCCACCAGCGCCAGCCGCCGGCGCCGGCGATGATCAGCAAGGCGGCG
>CAIXDD010000344.1 GCA_903918155.1 uncultured Hyphomicrobiales bacterium | reverse complement strand
GCGGCTTGTCGGCCTGCGGGCGGGCGTCGGCGCGGGCGGGGCCTGCGCCCTGTCCCTCGCGCTGGCCCTGCCGCTGGCCCTGCGGGCGCGAACCATGGTCCTGCCGCTGGCCCGAACGGGCGGGCGGGCCGCCGCGTCCGCGCTGCTGGCGTTGCGGGCCGCGCCCTGCGGGGGCGTTGTCGTTCTCCACCGCCGGGGGATTGGCGCGCCGCTCGATGCGCGTGATCTCCTGCCGGGTGAGCTTTTCGATGGCGCGCAGCAGATGGCGCTCGTCATTGTCCACGAGCGAGACGGCGGCGCCTTCCGCGCCGGCGCGCGCTGTGCGGCCGATGCGGTGCACATAGCTCTCGGCCACGTCGGGCAGTTCGAAATTCACCACATGGGTGACGTTCGACACGTCGATGCCGCGGGCGGCGATGTCGGTGGCGACGAGCACGCGCGTGCGGCCGGCCTTGAAGCCGTCGAGCGCGGCCTGCCGCTGGTTCTGGCTCTTGTTGCCGTGAATGGCGGCGGCGGCGACGCCGGCCTGATCGAGCGCCTTGGAGACGCGATCGGCGCCGCGCTTGGTGCGCGTGAACACGATCGTGCGCTTCCACGCTTCGTTGCGCAGAAGCTCGATGAGGATGGCGCCCTTGGCGCCGGCGTCCACCATCATCGCCTGCTGCTCCACGCGCTCGGCCGTGGTGGCGACGGGCGTCACGGAGACCTGCGCGGGATCGTTCAGGAATTCGGAGGCGAGCGCGGCGATCTCGCGCGGCATGGTGGCGGAGAAGAAGAGGCTGTGCCGCTTCTTGGGAATTTTCGCCATGATCTTGCGGATGGGCGCAATGAAGCCCAGGTCAAGCATGTGGTCGGCCTCGTCGAGCACGACGAATTGCGCGCCGTCGAGACGCACATAGCCGTTGTCGAGATGGTCGATCAGGCGGCCCGGCGTGGCGACGAGCACGTCGACGCCGCGCGCGAGCGCCTTGATCTGCGGCCCCATGGAGACGCCGCCCACGACGACGGCGACGCTGACGCCCTGTCCGCGGCCATAGGCCTTGAAACTGTCGCCGATCTGGGCGGCGAGTTCGCGGGTGGGGGCGAGCACGAGCGCCTGGGTCTGTTTGGGCGCGAGCGGCCGGCGGGCGCGCTGCATGTGGTGGAGAATGGGCAGCGCGAAGGCCGCCGTCTTGCCCGTGCCGGTCTGGGCGATGCCGAGCAGGTCGCGTCCTTCGAGCAGGACGGGGATGGCCTGGGCCTGAATGGGGGTCGGGGTGGAATAACCCTCCTCACGGAGCGCGCGAAGGATGGACTCGGCGAGGCCGAGTTCCGCAAAAGTGGTCAAGGGAAAGCGCTTTCAATGCGCCGGCGGCGCGTCAGGCGGAGGCCGGCTCGTTTCAGGGGACGAACCCCGCGTAACCGGGCTGTCTATGGGGGATTACCCTGCGCTCGACGGTGGGCCGCAAGAATGCGGATTACGCGACCGGAGCGCCTGTCGCTGCGATGCAGCGCCCAAACGTTTAGGCGCGCAGCGCCGCCAAGTCAAGGAGACGAGCCTGAGGCGGCCGGCTGGAGCCGGGCTTTCGCAAGTGTCGCCGGCAAGTGTCGCCGGCAAGTTTCGCCTCGCAAGTTTCGCCGGCAAGTTTCGCCCGCAGCCGTCGGCGCCGGGTTTCGCCCGCTCGCCGTCGTCCTAAAGCCGCCTTTGCCGGGTCTGCGGCCTCATGCTAGACGGGCGGGGAGGTTTCAGGCCCCGCGCCGCTTCATGAGAAAACCGGAGGACGTCGTTCCATGAACAAGATCAAGGTCGCCAATCCCGTCGTCGAAATGGACGGCGACGAGATGACCCGCATCATCTGGCAGTTCATCAAAGACAAGCTCATCCATCCCTATCTCGACATCGATCTGAAATATTACGATCTGTCGGTTCAGAAGCGGGACGAGACCAACGACCAGATCACCATCGATTCCGCCGAGGCCACGAAGAAATACGGCGTGGCGGTGAAATGCGCGACCATCACGCCCGACGAAGCGCGCGTGAAGGAATTCGGCCTCAAGGAAATGTGGAAGTCGCCCAACGGCACGATCCGCAACATTCTCGGCGGCACGATCTTCCGCGAGCCGATCATCTGCAAGAACGTGCCGCGCCTCGTTCCCGGCTGGACCCAGCCCGTCGTCGTCGGCCGCCACGCCTATGGCGACCAATATCGCGCCACCGATTTCAAGGTTCCCGGCAAGGGCCGCCTGACGATCAAGTTCGAAGGCGAAGACGGCACGACGATCGAGAAGGAAGTCTTCAAGTTCCCCAGCGCCGGCGTCGCCATGTCGATGTACAATCTCGACGATTCCATCCGCGATTTCGCGCGCGCCTCGCTCAACTACGGCATCATGCGCCGCTACCCGGTCTATCTGTCCACGAAGAACACGATTCTGAAGGCCTATGACGGGCGTTTCAAGGACATCTTCCAGGAAGTGTTCGACACCGAATTCGCCGATCAGTTCAAGACGCTCGGCCTCACCTACGAGCATCGCCTGATCGACGACATGGTGGCGGCGGCGCTGAAATGGTCGGGCGGCTATGTGTGGGCCTGCAAGAACTACGACGGCGACGTGCAATCCGACACCATGGCCCAGGGCTATGGCTCGCTGGGCCTCATGACCTCGGTGCTGATGACGCCGGACGGCATGACGGTGGAGGCGGAAGCCGCGCATGGCACCGTGACGCGCCATTATCGCCAGCACCAGCAGGGCAAGGAGACCTCGACCAACTCCATGGCCTCGATCTTCGCCTGGACCCGCGGCCTGCTGCACCGCGCCAAACTCGACAAGAACGAAGAGCTGAAGGCCTTCGCCCTCACGCTCGAAAAGGTCTGCGTGGACACGGTGGAGGCCGGCTTCATGACGAAGGATCTCGCGATCCTCGTGGGCGCCGACCAGCCCTGGCTCACCACGTCGGGCTTCCTCGACAAGATCGACGAGAACCTGAAGAAGGCGATGGCGTAAGCCGCGCCCGACGCATATGCAAAAGGGCGCCTGCGGGCGCCCTTTTCATTTCAGGAAAGCCCGCTGCGCGAGCCGCCCTAGTTGAACGCCGGGCAGGCGCCGCACCCCGAAGGGCCGCAGGCCGACGCCGGCTCGGAGTCCTGGCCGCCCTTGTTGGGCGCGGCGATGAGCGAGAGCTGCTGCTCCAGATCCGCGCTTTGGCAGGCGGGGCATTCGGGCGCGTCGCTGGCGCGCACGAGCGTCTGAAACTCCTTGCCGCAGGCGCGGCAGGCGAAGGAAAAGATCGGCATGGGGCCTCCCTGTGACCATAGGCCCGCGCTTTTTGCCGCAAGCGCGCAAGGCTGACAAGCCGGCAGCCGCGCGCGACGGATGGACGCGCCCGGCGGGCCTGACAGGCGCCGGCGCCCGCCTTATCCTGTCCCCATGCGCCGACTCATTCTGCTTCGCCACGCCAAGGCCCATCGCGACGACCCCGCCGGCGACCGCGCCCGCGCCCTCACCGAACGCGGACGCGCGGACGCCGCGCGCGCGGGCGAATGGCTGCGCGCGCAGGCCCTTTCGCCCGATCTCGCGCTCGTGTCCGACGCAAGGCGCGCCCGCGAGACGATGGAGCGCGTCGCGCCCGCCCTCGCCCGCCCGCCCCATCTGCGGGTCGATCCCAAACTTTATCTCGCCGACGCCCCCGCCCTGCTGCGCGCGATCCGCGCCGCGCCCGAGCAGGCGCGCACCATTCTCGTCGTCGGGCACAATCCCGGAATCGCGGAGCTGGCGCTCGCCCTCGCCGGCGCCGGCGACGCGCAGGACGTCGCCCGCCTCGCCCATTCCTTCCCCACGGCCTCGCTCGCCCTTCTCGCCTTCGAGCAGGAATGGAGCGCGCTGCGGGAACTCGACGGGCGCCTCGAACGCTTCGTCACTGCGCGCGCGTCGCGTCAGGACTGAACGCGCCTTCGAACGGAGACGACATGATTGCAGAGGCGGCCGCGCTGGCGCTGGCGCTGGCGCAAGCGGACATGCGCGCGGGCTGGC
>CAIXDD010000343.1 GCA_903918155.1 uncultured Hyphomicrobiales bacterium | reverse complement strand
CGGTTATGCGTCTCTGAAGCGGGGCGCTGAAAACACGCCGCCGCAAGCGCCGGAAAAGGCGCGCGAAACAAGACGTCAGAAACGCTGACATGACTTCAAAATCAATGTGTTAGATTATGGCGGAGAGGGAGGGATTCGAACCCCCGGTACGGTTGCCCGTACTTCGCATTTCGAGTGCGACGCATTCGACCACTCTGCCACCTCTCCGCGAGGGGTCGCGCCTTCAGGCTCGACGGTCGAGCCGGGCCATATCACGGGCGCGCCTTCCAGTTCAAGCGCGGAACCGTGTTTCCGCCGCGCATGGCGCGATTTAGCGCTGCAGCGCCCGCGCGAGCTGCGCCTTGGTCATGCGCGAGCGGCCGGGCAGGCCCTTGCGGCGCGCCTGTTCGTATAATTCGCGCTGGGTGGGGCCGTCGGCGCGTCGGCGCGTCGTCGCGGCCGCCCGGCTCTCGCCCTTGGCGGGCTCGTCCTTGGGGTCGTCCTTGCGGGAGGCGCCGGCCTCGCTGAGCGCGATCGCGATCGCCTGTCGGGGGTTTTTCACCTTGGCGCCGCTCGAGGAATCGAGCTTCCCCTCCTTGAAGGCGCGCATCGTCTTCTCGATGGTCTTCTTCTGCTTTGAGTTTTGGGCGTGCGTCTGCACGGGGGTTTGTTTCGCCATCGTCGCCTGTCCTCGTTCCCGTCCTGCGCCGTTTCGGCCGCAGGATAAACGCGCAAGCCCGCCCGCTTGCTCCCCGCGCTTGCTCCCCCGCGCTTGCGCCCCGCCTCGGTTGACCGGCGAGCCGCCTCGTCTATAGTCCGCCGCGCGCAACGCGCGCCCCTATGGCGGAACTGGTAGACGCGTCCGACTCAAAATCGGATTCCGCAAGGAGTGCTGGTTCGATTCCGGCTAGGGGCACCATTTTCCCGGTCTCGTCTTCGCCGCCTCGTCTTCGCCGCCTCGCCTTGCCGGTCTCGCCTTCCTCGTCTTGCCCGCCCCGTCCTCCAGTCGCCGCCTCGCGCAAATCCTGCGCGGGAGCCGCGTTCGTGCTATGGGCGGGGCATGTTCCGCGCGAGCGTCTTCACCCTCATGCCCGATATGTTCCCGGGCCCCCTCGGCGCTTCGCTGGCCGGCGACGCGCATGCGCGCGGCCTGTGGTCGCTGGAGACGCGCAACATCCGCGACCATGGGCTTGGCCGTCATCGCACGGTGGACGACACGCCGGCGGGCGGCGGGCCGGGCATGGTGATCCGCGCCGACGTCCTGGCGAGCGCGCTCGACGCCTGCCTTGCGGCCGACGATCCCCGGCCGCGCCTGCTCATGTCGCCGCGCGGCCGGCCGTTCGACCAGCGGCGCGCCCGCGCCTTGGCGCAGGGGCCCGGACTCGTGCTCGTCTGCGGGCGCTTCGAGGGGGTGGACGAGCGGGTCATCGCCGCGCGCGGGCTCGAGGAGGTCTCCATCGGCGATTACGTCCTGTCGGGAGGAGAGGTCGCGGCCATGGTCGTGCTCGACGCCTGTCTGCGCATGCTGCCCGGCGTCATGGGCAAGCTCGAGTCCGGCGCCGAGGAGAGTTTTGAGGACGGGCTGCTGGAATATCCCCATTACACCCGCCCGCGCGAATGGGAGGGCCGGCCCATTCCGGAGGCCCTGCTGTCGGGCGATCACGCCCGCATCGCGCGCTGGCGGGCGCAGGAGGCGCTGCGGCTCACCGCCGAGCGCAGGCCCGATCTGCTGAAGGGGCGGGATTCGGGGTGACAAGGGCGGCAAGCCCGCGTATAAGCCGCCCGCAAACTCAAAACAGCGTTCCGAAACGCTCGCCGCGCCGGCTTCGCCGGCAAGGCAAAACGGAAAGGCCTGCGATCATGAACATCATCGAGCAGCTCGACGCCGAGCAGGTGAAGAAACTCACCGAAGGCAAGACGATCCCCGATTTCCAGCCGGGCGACACGGTCATCGTGAACGTGAAAGTGAAGGAAGGCGAGCGCTCCCGCGTGCAGGCCTATGAAGGCGTCTGCATCGCGCGCAACGGCGGCGGCCTCCATGAGAGCTTCACCGTCCGGAAGATCTCCTACGGCGAAGGCGTGGAGCGCGTGTTCCCGCTCTATTCGCCGAGTATCGATTCCATCAAGGTCGTGCGTCGCGGCAAGGTCCGTCGCGCGAAGCTCTATTACCTGCGCGACCGTCGCGGCAAGTCCGCCCGTATCGCCGAAAAGGCCGAGACCGCCGCCGAGAAGGCCGCCCGCGTCGAGGCCAAGACCGCCGCGAAGGCCGCCGCGAAAGCCGCCAAATAAGGCGACAAGCAAGGCGAAAACGAATTTCGAGAGGCGGCGCAAGCCGCCTCTTTTCGTTTCAGCTCACGCGAGCGGGCCGTTCAGCATCCACCGGTGGCCGAAGGGGTCGCGCACCACGGCGAACCGCGTCCCCCAGAACGAGTTCATCGGCCCCGCCTCGGTGGCCGCGCCCAGTTTGGCGCAGCGCTCCACCGTGTCGTCCACCGCTTTCGCGCTGTCGAATTCGAGGCTGACCGAGACGGTCGCGAAATCATTGGGCAGGGGCGGGCGCGTCTTGCCATATTCGGGAAAGGGATCGGACAGCATCACCGATCCGCCGTTGATCTCCAGCTCGCAATGCATGATCCGCAGGCCGTCGAGGGCGGGCATGAGCGCCTTCTGCGCGGCGCCGAAAGCTGCGCCATAGAAGGCGATGGCCGCCGCGGCGGGCGTGACGGTGAGATAGGGCGCGACGGGCGGGCGCTGGGTCATGGGCGGTCCGTCCTTTGCCGGCGCCGGGGCGGGGCGGCCGTCAAGCTGGCGTCAGGCTTGGCGCAAGGCTTGGCGTCAGGCTTGGCCGGCGGGGTCTGCGAAAACGTGCTTTATCTTTTTGCAAGAAAGGCTTCGCGCCGCCACATCTCTTTTGGACGGGCGCCCTTTCGGAACTCGCGCGAAATCGGTAGAAAGCCCTCAAACGGGTGGGCGCGGCGCGCTCCCCGCCGCAGGACGTTTCAAGCACGAGGGGCCCCATGGCGAAGGCACGCACGCTATACGACAAGATCTGGGACGACCATGTCGTCGAGGTCCAGCCGGACGGGACGACGCTCCTCTACATCGATCGTCATCTCGTCCATGAGGTGACCTCGCCGCAGGCCTTCGAGGGCTTGCGCATGTCCGGCCGCAAGGTGCGCGCGCCGGAGAAGACGCTTGTGGTCGTCGATCACAACATCCCCACCACCGACCGCACCAAGCCCATCGAAGATCCCGAGAGCAAGGCGCAGATCGAACAGGTGGCGAAGAACGCCGCCGATTTCGGCCTTGAATATTACGACGGCTTCGACATCCGTCAGGGCATCGTGCACATCATCGGGCCGGAACAGGGTTTCACCCTGCCTGGCACGACCATCGTCTGCGGCGACAGCCACACCGCCACCCATGGCGCGTTCGGCGCGCTCGCCCATGGCATCGGCACCTCTGAAGTCGAGCATGTCCTCGCCACCCAGACGCTGATCCAGAAGAAGTCGAAGAACATGCGCGTCGTCGTCGACGGCAAGCTGGGCGAGGGCGTGACGGCGAAGGACATCATCCTCGCCATCATCGGCGAGATCGGCACGGCCGGCGGCACCGGCAGCGTGATCGAATTCGCGGGCGAGGCCATCCAGGCGCTGTCGATGGAAGGCCGCATGACGGTCTGCAACATGGCGATCGAAGGCGGCGCGCGCGCGGGCCTCATCGCGCCCGACCACAAGACCTATGAATATCTCAAAGGCCGCCCGAAGGCGCCCAAGGGCGCCCATTGGGACGCCGCCGTGAAATATTGGGACACGCTGCGCTCCGACGAGGGCGCGCATTTCGACAAGGAAGTGCGCCTCGACGCGGCGAAACTGCCCCCCATCGTCACCTGGGGCACGTCGCCGGAAGACGTCACCACGATCAGCGGCGTCGTGCCGAAGGCGGAGGACGCCAAGACCGAGGCGATGCGCAACAAGATCCAGCGCGCGCTCGATTACATGGGCCTCAAGGGCGGGGAGAAGATGACGGACCTCGCCATCGACCGCGCCTTCATCGGCTCATGCACCAACGGCCGCATCGAAGATCTGCGCGCCGCCGCGGAGATCGCGCAACTGGCGCTGTCGCGCGGCCAGAAGGTGAGCCCGCATGTGAATGCGATGGTCGTTCCGGGCTCGGGCCTCGTGAAGCAGCAGGCGGAAGCCGAAGGCCTGCACAAGATCTTCCTTGAGGCGGGTTTCGAATGGCGCGAGCCGGGGTGCTCCATGTGCCTCGCCATGAATCCCGACAAGCTGGCGCCGGGCGAGCGTTGCGCCTCCACCTCGAACCGCAATTTCGAGGGCCGTCAGGGCTTCCGCGGCCGCACCCATCTCGTCTCGCCCGCCATGGCGGCGGCGGCGGCGATCGCGGGCAAGTTCGTCGACGTGCGCGCGTGGCGGCGCTGAGCCGCTCCGCATCGTCCCATGCGCGAAAGCCCGGCCGCGCGCCGGGCTTTTTCTTTGGCGCGCGCCTCTCTATGTTTTCGTCATGAGCGATCCGGAAAAGACGCGACAGGACGCCGGCGCCGAGGAGGCGCACGATCCCGCCGTCGTCTGGGGCAAGCGCGCAGGGCGCGCGCTCGGCGTCGCGCTTTTCATCGCGCTCGCCTATAATCTCTTCGGCCATTGGCTGTTCTGAGCGGGGATTTCGTGAGCGCTTCGTTCGATCCGTCGCATCTCAAGGCGCCTTCGCTGGCGGAATTCGAGGCCATGGCGGATGCGGCTTTCGCCGCGCTGCCGGCCGAGTTCCGCGCGCTATGCGAGGGGCTCGTCATCCGCCTCGAGGATTTCCCCGCCGACGACGTGCTGGACGAGATGGGCTGCGAGAGCGAGTTCGATCTGCTCGGCCTGTTTCAGGGCCGGGGCATGGCGCATCGCGAAGGCGCGCCGCATACGGGCGAAATGCCGAACATGATCTGGCTCTACCGCAGGCCTATCCTTGATTATTGGGCGAGCCACGAAGAGACGCTGGGCGCGCTCGTGGTCCATGTGCTCGTGCATGAGATCGGCCATCATTTCGGCCTGTCGGACGAGGACATGGAGGAGATCGAGCGGCGCGCCGTCTGACCGGCGAGGGGCGCCGCGCGGAAAAACGCCGCCGGGACGCGGCGGCGTTCTCGTCAGAGCATGGATGCGGGCGATCACCAGCAGCGATAGAGCCCGCGATGCGTGCCGCCATGCCAGCCGATGCGCGGCGCGCGATGCCAGCCGCGATGCAGGCCGCGGCACCAGCCCGGGCCATAGCCGCTCACCACGACGCGCGGCCCGCCAAGGAAGACGAATCTTTCCCGATAGCCCGGCCGCCCGCGATAGCGCTGGTCATAACGCCGGTCGTCGCGATAGACGCGCCGTTCGACGATGCGCCGGTCAGGCATGGCCTCGCGCCGGACCGCCCGGCGCTCGCCCTGCACGCGCGGGGCGCGATCGATGCGCACGCCCGAGTCCACGCGTGGGCCGCGATCGATGCGCGCGCCGCCGCCCTCGATCCGCGCTCCGCCGCCGCCCCTCTCGCCGCGCTCCATGCGCGGCGCGCCGCCGCGCTCGCCGCCTCTTTCGCCGCGCTGCGCGCCTCTTTCGCCGCGTTCCTGCCGTTCGGCTTGGGCCAGCCGGATCGGCTCGGAGGCGGCCAGGGCGGACGCGGTCAAGACGGGCGCGGCGGTCAGGGAGGTCGAGCCGATCATCAGGGCGGCCAGCGCTCCGAGCCGCATTTTCGCAAAATGTCGCATAGACGCAATCCTCCGCTTTTCAGGTGAGGCGTAAACGTCGCGAGAGGGGAAGCGTTCCGGCCAGCGCCGGCGTGGGCGACGCCTTGGGGGCGACCCCTTGGGTGCGACGCCTTGGGGCGCCGGCGCGCCGTCCGGTCCCGCCTCGCTTGCCGCCTCTTGCCGCCCCTTGCGCCTCCCTTGCGGCCCCTTGCCGCCCCTTGCGCCGCGCGGGTGCTGACAAGGCGCGCCCGGATCGTGTAGAAGGCCCCATCTTCAGAACCGGGTTCGCCCAGGGGCCAACATGGACAAGTTCACCACGCTCACCGGCGTCGCCGCGCCGCTCGACATCATGAACGTCGACACGGACATGATCATCCCCAAGCAATATCTGAAGACCATCGCCCGCACGGGCCTCGGCAAAGGCCTGTTCTCGGAAATGCGCTTCAAGGAAGACGGGTCGGAGAATCCCGATTTCGTCCTCAACAAGCCCGCCTATCGCAATGCGAAGATCATCGTCGCCGGCGACAATTTCGGCTGCGGCTCCTCGCGCGAACATGCGCCCTGGGCGCTGCTCGATTACGGCGTGCGCTGCGTGATCTCCACGAGCTTCGCCGATATTTTCTACAACAATTGCTTCCAGAACGGCGTGTTGCCCGCCAAGGTCTCGGCGGAGGATCTCGCCAAGCTGATGGACGACGCCTCGCGCGGCGCCAATGCGACGCTGACGGTGGATCTGGAGACGCAGGAGATCCGCGGCCCCGACGGCGGGATCGTGCGCTTCGAGATCGACGGGTTCCGCAAGCATTGCCTGCTCAACGGGCTCGACGACATCGGCGTCACCATGCAGAAGGGCGACAAGATCGGCTCCTTCGAACAGAAGACGAGCGCCGAACGTCCCTGGCTGTGAACCGCGACAAGGCGCGCGGGCGCGCCGTGATTTCACCGCGCCTGCGCCCTATCTTGGGGGCATGACCACAGCCGACCCCCCAGCCGCCGCGACAGCCGGTCCCCAAGCGGGGACCCAAGCCGGTCCCCAAGCCGGTCCCCAAGCCGGTCCCCAAGCCGGCGCCTTCGCCGACCCGCCTTCGCGCCCCTTCGTTCCCTGGGCGCCCGCGCCGCGCGAACGCCCTGCGGGAACGCTCGCGCAATTATGGCTGCTCGCGCGCAATCCCATCGAAACCTGGTCGCGCGCCCATTACGAAAAGCCGATCCTGTCGGGCCTGTCGCTGCTCGGCCATGTGACCGTCGTCAACGATCCCGCCGCCATACGCCGCGTCTTCATCGAGAATGCGGGCAATTACGAAAAGGACGCGCTGCAATTGCGCGTGTTGCGCGCGGGCGCGCGGCCCGGCGCGGGCGACGGATTGCTGGTGGCCGGCGGCGAGGCGTGGAAGCGCGCGCGCCGCACGCTTGCGCCCCTGTTCACGCCGCGCCGCGTCGCCGCTTTCGCGCCCTTGATGCAGATGAAGGCGCAGGCGCGCGTCGAGGCGTGGATGCGCCGGCGCGCGGGCGGCGTGGTCGAAATCGACCGCGAGATGGGCCGCGTCGCCTATGAGATCCTGTCGGCCACCTTGTTCTCCGACGCGCTGGTGGAGGAACGCGCCGGTTTCGAGCGCGAAATGGGCCGCCTGCTCGAATCCATCGGCCGCATCGATCCGCTGGACGTGCTCAACGCGCCGCAATGGCTGCCGCGGTTCAACCGCCGCGAGGCGGAGACGTCGCGCGCGTGGTTCGAAGGCGCCGTCGAGCGGCTGGTGGGCGCGCGCCGCGCGCAGATGGAGGCCGATCCCGCGCGCACGCCCGACGATCTGCTCACGGCCTTGCTGCGCGCCAGCGATCCCGAAACGGGCGCCGGCCTGACGCCGGAGGAAGTGGCGGCCAATCTCTTCACCTTCATCGCCGCCGGCCATGAGACGACGGCGCGCGCGCTGACCTGGACGTTGCATCTGCTCGCCCGCGCGCCCTATTGGCAGGAGCGCGCGCGCGAGGAGGCGCGCAACGCGCCCGACGATCCGGCGGAATGGCTCGACGCCTTGCCTTGCGTGCGCGCGGTGCTGGAGGAATCCATGCGCCTCTTCCCGCCCGTGCCGCATATGAGCCGCGCGGCGACGGCGGCCGACGTTCTGGCCGGCCTCGACATTCCGGCGGGCTCGACCATCGTCGTCGCGCCCTGGCTCCTGCATCGGCACAAGACCTTGTGGGAGCGCCCCTCCGCCTTCATGCCCGAGCGTTTCCTGCCGGGCGCGCGCGAGCGCATCGAGCGTTTCGCCTATCTCCCTTTCGGCGCGGGCCCGCGCGTGTGCATCGGGGCGACCTTTGCGATGCAGGAGGCGATCGTCGTGCTCGTCACCGCCCTGCGCGCCGTGCGTTTCGCGCCCGCCCAGCGCCACGAACCGCGCCCGCTCCTGCGCATCACGCTGCGCCCGGACGATCGCGTGCCGCTCATCGTCACGCCGGCGTGAAGGCGCCGGCTTCATGATCGATTAACCATTCCGCTGCTCTCTCTTCGCATCGAACGAGAGTGACGTCATGAGTCCGCGCCGCCCGCACGTTTCCGCCTTCGCCTGTCTGTTCGCGTTCGCGCTCGCGCCCGCCGGCGCGCAGGCGCAAGCCGATTTTCAATCCTGCCTCGGCGGGCTGCGCGCGGAGGCGCTCGGCCGGGGCGTCGCGGCGGCGACCTTCGACCGCGCCATGGCGGGCGTGACGCCTGATCCGAAAGTCGTCGAAGCGCTGGAGTTCCAGCCGGAGTTCAAGACGCCGATCTGGGATTATCTGGCCGCGCTGGTCGACGCGCAGAAAGTCGCGGAGGGGCGCGCCATGATGGCCCGGCACGCGGGCGCGCTGGCCGCCGCCGAAAAGCGCTTCGGCGTGGATCGTTTCGCCATCGCCGCCGTGTGGGGCGTGGAATCGGATTACGGCAAGCTGACGGGGCGCAATTACCTGCCGCAGGCGCTGTCCACGCTCGCCTGCACGGCGCCGCGCCGGCGCGATTATTTCCGCAGCGAATTTCTCGCCGCCTTGCAAATCGTCCAGCGCGGCGACCTGCCGGCGGAAAAGCTGCGCGGCTCATGGGCCGGCGCCTTCGGGCAGACGCAATTCATGCCCTCCACCTATCTGCGTCTGGGCGTCGACGGCGACGGCGACGGCCGCAGCGATCTGGTGGCCTCCGTTCCCGACGCGCTGCATTCCACCGCGCATTTTCTCGCCAAGGCGGGGTGGGAGAGCGGCGCGCGCTGGGGCTATCCCGTGCGCGTTCCCGCGACTTACGCGGGCCCCTCGGGCCGGCGCGCCAAACAGCCGCTCGCGGTCTGGGCCAGCCGGGGCCTGCGTCGGGCGGATGGAAGCGCGCTCAGCGGCGAGGGGCAGGCGGGCCTGCTGCGTCCCGCCGGCGAAGAGGGGCCCGCCTTCCTCGTGTTCAAGAATTACGACGCCGCCTTTTCCTACAATGGCGCCGATTCCTATGCGCTGGCGATCTCGCTCCTGTCGGATCGCCTGCGCGGCGCGCCGGAGCCGGCGCTCGCCTGGCCCACCGACGACCGCGGCCTGTCGCGCGCGGAGCGCAAGGAATTGCAGGAGCGGCTCATCGCGCGCGGCTATTCCATCGGCGAGGCCGACGGCGCCATCGGCGCGCTCACCCGACAGGCGATCGCCGATTATCAGGGCAAGCTGGGCATGGCGCGCGACGGGCGCGCGGGCGGGCGCGTGCTGGACGCGTTGCGCGCGGGCCGCTGAGCTGACGCCGGAACCGCGCGCCCGGCTCATGGTTGTCGAACAGGCGCCTGCGCGCCCGGAGGTCCGCCATGGTCCGTCACGTTTCGTCTCCGGCTTCGACGCGCGCGGCGCTCCGCGCGCTCCTTCTCCTCGCAGGCGCAAGTCTGTGCGCGCCGGCTGTCGTGCCGTTTGCGCCCTCGGCCTGGGCGCAAGCCTCCGAACGCGCGCCGGCGCGGCCCGTCCCGCCGCAATGGGCGATCGACCGGCTGGACGCGCGCATCGCGCAATTGAAGGCGGACCTGCGCCTCACGGAAGAGCAGAACCGCCATTGGGACGCGTTCCGCAAGGCCCTGCACGACGTCGCCGCGGTCCGCGCGCCGCGCGCCTCCGCGCAAGAGGGGGCGCAAGCCGAAGAGCGGCCGCAAGATCGAACCAGCCAGGCGCGCGGGCCTGAGACGACGCAGGCCACGCCGCCCCAGCCGGCCCCGCAAGGCCGCCTCGACCGCACGGCGCCGCCCATCGACGACGACGAGGCCCTCGATGCGCGCGACGAGCGGCGCATGGACCGGCGCGGCGCGCAGGAGCGCAGCCCCGCCGATTGGCGCCGACGCGACCCGCGCGCCCGCGACGAGGACGCCAATGCGCTCGCCGACATGCAGGACATGGCGAACGCCCTGCGCGAACGCGCGGAGGATCTGCAGAAAGTGGCCGAGGCGGCGCGACCGCTCTATGAATTGCTCGACCGGCGCCAGCAACGCATGTTGATCCGGTTCATCCAGCGCGAATGGATGAGCGGCGCGTCCGCCATGCATGGCGGGTTCTTGGGCGGACGCGGCGAGGATTACGCGCGCGAACGGCGGTGAACGTCGCTGATCGGTGATCGTCGATGATCGTGGGCGCGCCGCCTAGAGCAGCGTCTTCACGCCCGCCGTCTCGAGCGCGCGGCGCAGGCGGCTGAACGCGAGGCGGATGCGCGATTTCACGGTGCCCAGCGGCAGGCCGGTGCGCTCCGCGATGGCGGAATGGGACAGGGAGTCGAAAAAGGCGAGGCGCACGAGGGCGAGCTGTTCCTGCGGCAATTGCGCCATGGCCTCGCGCAACGTGGCTTCGCGGTCGCGCGCGTCGACGGATTCATCGGGGTCGGCCGCATTGTCGTCGGCGACGTCGAAGGCCTGATCGTCGGGCTCCAGCAAGACGATGCGGTCGCGCCGGGCGAGGTCGATGCGCCGATTGCGCGCGATGCGGTACAGCCAGGTCGCCGGCGTCGCCTTGGCGACGTCATAGAGATGCGCCTTGCGCCAGAGGGTCGTCATCACGTCCTGGCAGATCTCTTCCGCCGCGCCCTGATCCACGCCCGCGCGCATCAGCCACGCCTCGATGCGCGGGGCGTAATAATCGAATAATTCAGCGAAGGCCGCCCGATCGCGCGACGACGCGACCGCCGCCAGAAGCGCGGCGTGCCTTTCGGAAGGGGTCGTCATGGGCCGAGCGGGCGCCTTTCGATCAGTCTGGCGTTTGCGTCTCCTATGGGGACGAACAGGCGTTGCGGGGACATGGATCGGCGGCGCGCCTTGCGGGCCGCCGTCCATCATGGCCGCAGTCTGCCACGTTTGCAGTCCGAAGGCGATGCGGTTTGCGCCCATGATCCGTTTCAGGGCGCCCGGCGCGGCGCCCGTAAAGGTTTCGGAAAGGTTCACGCCAGATTCTCCGCCAAACGCCCGGAGTCTTCGACAGTCATGATTCGCAACCTGTTCTCACCCCCAGTTCCTCGTCTGGGCCTGGCCATGGGGGCTCTCGCCCTCGCTCTGGCGCTCGCCGCCCCGGCGGGCGCGCAGGCGCAGGCCACGCCGGATCCGAAGAAACAGGCGCAGGCCGGCAAGCCCGCTCCCAAGAAGCCGGCGCCCGCCAAATCTTCCGCGAAGAAGCCCGATCCGAAAAAGACGACGGCGCGCGCGGGCAAGCCCGATCCCAAAAAGCCGGCGGCCGCAGCGGCCGGCGCCGCCGCAGCAGCAAGCGGGGCGGCTTCGGCCAAGCCCGCCGCCCAGTCGGCGGCCAAACCCGCACCCTTACAGACTTACGGCGATTGGGACGCCTTCGCGCTCAAGGGCGACAAGGCGCAGACCTGCTATGCGCTGTCGGTACCCAAAGACCGGCAGCCCGCTTCGCTGAAACGGGATCCGGGCTTTTTCTTCGTGACGCATCGCCCGGCGGAGGGCGTGCGCAACGAAATCTCCTTCACCGTGGGTTTTGAGGTGAAGCCGGGCGCGCCCGCGAAAGCGGAGATCGGATCGGCTTCGTTCGACCTCGTCTCGAAAGGCGCGAATCTGTGGATCAAGAACGCCGCGGAGGAAGCCAAAGCGCTTGAGGCGATGCGCCGGGGCGCGCGTCTTCTGGTGAAGGCGCAATCCCTGCGCGGCAACGCCAGCACCGACGTCTATTCGCTGAGCGGCCTCGCCCAAGCGCTCGACCGCATCCAGAAGGAATGCCAATAGGCGGAGCCGCGCGCGCGACGTCGGTCCGCTCTTTTGGGCCTGCGGCGCGACCAAAGTGTGAGCGCGCGCGCCTTGTAGGGCGCGGGGCCGATCAGCATAATGCGCCCAACCTCGAGGCCGCGGGAACAACCCGCCGCCGCGACGACCGCATTTATTCTCTGGGAGGAGCGCATGTCCGACAAGATCTACGCCGTAAGCCCTGAATGGGCGAAGCGGGCCCATGTCGACGACGCGAAATACAAGGACATGTATCAGCGCTCCGTCTCCGACCCGGAGGGCTTCTGGGCCGAACACGGCAAGCGCATCGACTGGATCAAGCCTTACACCAAGGTGAAGAACACGAATTTCGGTCCGCCGGACGTGTCGATCAAATGGTTCGAGGACGGCACGCTCAATGTCTCCGCCAATTGCGTGGACCGCCATCTCGCCACGCGCGGCGATCAGGTCGCCATCATCTGGGAAGGCGACGATCCCGCCGAATCCAAGCTCATCACCTACAAGCAATTGCACGAAGAGGTCTGCCGCTTCGCCAATGTGCTGCGCAATCGCGAAGTGAAGAAGGGCGACACGGTCACCATCTATCTGCCGATGATTCCCGAAGCCGCTTACGCCATGCTCGCCTGCGCGCGCATCGGCGCGGTTCACTCCATCGTGTTCGGCGGCTTCTCGCCGGATTCGCTGGCGGGACGCATTCAGGACGCCAAGTCGAAGGTCGTCATCACCGCCGACGAAGGCCTGCGCGGCGGCCGGCGTGTGCCGCTCAAGGCGAATGTCGACGAGGCTTTGAACAAGGCCGGCGGCGCGGACCATGTGATCGTCGTGAAGCGCACGGGCGGTCAGGTGGCGATGCAGGCGGGCCGCGACGTCTGGTATCACGAGGCCGCCGCCATGGTGACGGCCGAATGCCCCGTCGCCGAAATGCATGCGGAAGATCCGCTGTTCATTCTCTACACGTCCGGCTCCACGGGCACGCCGAAGGGCGTGCTCCATACGACGGGCGGATATCTCGTCTATGCGTCGATGACGCATCAATATGTCTTCGATTATCACGAAGGCGACGTCTATTGGTGCACGGCCGACGTGGGCTGGGTCACGGGCCACAGCTATATCATCTATGGCCCGCTTGCGAACGGCGCGACAACGGTCATGTTCGAAGGCGTGCCGACCTACCCTGATGCCGGACGGTTCTGG
>CAIXDD010000342.1 GCA_903918155.1 uncultured Hyphomicrobiales bacterium | reverse complement strand
CTGTGCGATGCCGGAAACCGATCTGATGCGAAAGGCCAGAATGCCATGATTCAGATGCAAACCAACCTCGACGTGGCGGATAATTCCGGCGCGCGTCGCGTGATGTGCATCAAGGTGCTGGGCGGTTCCAAACGGAAATACGCCGGCGTCGGCGACATCATTGTCGTGTCCATCAAGGAAGCCATCCCGCGCGGCCGCGTGAAGAAGGGCGACGTCATGAAGGCGGTCGTCGTTCGCACCGCCAAGGACATCAAGCGCGCCGACGGTTCGGTGATCCGCTTCGATTCCAACGCCGCCGTGCTCATCAACAACCAGTCCGAGCCGATCGGAACCCGTATCTTCGGGCCGGTTCCGCGCGAATTGCGCGCCAAGAACCACATGAAGATCATCTCGCTGGCTCCGGAGGTTCTGTAATGGCCGCCAAGATCAAAAAGGGCGACAAGGTCGTTCTCATCGCCGGCCGCGACAAGGGTCGCTCCGGCGAAGTCGTGAAAGTCATCCCGAGCGAGGGCCGCGCCCTCGTGCGCGGGCTCAATATGGTGCGTCGTCACCAGCGTCAGTCGCAGACGCAGGAGGGCGGGATCATCTCCAAGGAGGCTCCCGTCGACCTGTCGAACATCGCGATCGTCGACCCCAAGGACGGCAAGCCGACCCGCGTCGGGTTCAAGATTCTCGAAGACGGCCGCAAGGTCCGCTTCGCCAAGCGTTCCGGAGACCTGATCGATGCCTGAGGCTAAGGACAAGGCCCCCAAGGCCAAGCGCGGTGAAGCGCCGGCGCCTGCGGTGCTCGCCACCGCGGAATCCATGGGCATGCCCGCGGGCTACGCCCCGCGCATGAAGCAGCACTACCAGGAGATCGTCCGCGCCGAGATGATCAAGCAGTTCGGTTACAAGAACGCGCTTGAAGTGCCGGTGATCGAGAAGATCGTGCTGAACATGGGCGTGGGCGACGCGGTCAACGACACCAAGAAGGTGACGTCGGCCGCCGCCGATCTCGCGCTCATCGCCGGCCAGCGCCCGGTCATCACCCGCGCCCGCAAGGCCATCTCGACCTTCAAGGTGCGCGAGAACATGCCGATCGGCGCGAAGGTGACCCTGCGCAGCACGCGCATGTATGAATTTCTGGACCGCCTGGTCACGATCGCGCTTCCGCGCATTCGCGACTTCCGCGGCCTGAACCCGAAGTCGTTCGACGGCCGCGGGAACTACGCCATGGGCATCAAGGAGCACCTCGTGTTCCCTGAAATCGATTACGACAAGGCCGAGTCCGTTCTCGGTCTCGACGTGATCGTGTGCACCACGGCCAAGACCGACGAAGAGGCGCGCGCCCTGCTGCGCGCTTTCAACTTCCCGTTCCGGCAGTGAGGTCGGGGCAACTCGCCCTCAAACGCGGAATCATGAGGTAATCAGATGGCTAAAAAGAGCTCTATCGAGAAAAACAACAAGCGCGCGAAGATGGCGAAGAAATTCGCCGCGCGCCGCGAGCGCCTGAAGGCGATCGCCACGGACAAGTCGCTCGACGTCGTCGAGCGCTTCGAGGCGAGCGTGAAGCTGGCGCAGCTGCCGCGCAATTCCTCGACCACGCGCATCCGCAATCGCTGCGAGGTGACGGGTCGTCCGCGCGCTTATTACGGCAAGATGCAGATGTCGCGCATCGCCGTCCGGGAACTGGGCTCGAAAGGCCTGATCCCCGGCCTGTTGAAGTCGAGCTGGTAAGGAGCGGCCATGAACGATCCTCTTGGCGATATGCTCACCCGCATCCGCAATGCGCAGATGCGGCGCAAGAACAAGGTCATGACGCCCGGCTCGCGTCTCCGCCAGCACGTTCTCGACGTGCTGAAGGACGAGGGCTACATCCGCGGCTATTCCACCACGGATTACGGCAACGGCCGCACCGAGTTCGAAATCGAACTGAAGTATCACGAGGGCCTGCCCGTGATCCGGGAGATCGAGCGCGTCTCGAAGCCCGGGCGTCGCGTGTATAGCGCCGTCGCCGCCATGCCACGGGTCGCCAACGGCTTGGGCATCACCATCGTATCGACTCCGAAGGGCGTTATGGCCGACCATTCTGCGCGTGAGCAGAACGTGGGCGGCGAAGTGCTCTGCCGGGTCTTCTGATCGGAAGGCGAACATTCATGTCTCGTGTCGGTAAGAAACCCGTTCCTGTCCCCACCGGCGTCACCGCCAATATCGTCGGCCAGAAGGTCGCCGTTAAGGGGTCCAAGGGCGAACTCAATTTCGTCGTGCCTGACGACGTCTCCGTCTCCATGGACGGCGCCGTCATCAAGGTGGATCCGCGCAACGACTCCAAGCGCGCTCGCGCGATGTGGGGGATGTCGCGCGCGATGATCAACAACCTCGTGACGGGCGTCTCGAAGGGTTTTGAGCGCAAGCTCGAAATCACGGGCGTCGGTTACAAGGCCGCGGTCGTCGGCAAGAACCTGCAGATGTCGCTCGGCTACAGCCACGACATCAATTATCCGATCCCGGCGGGCGTCTCGATCGTGACGCCGAAGCCGACCGAGATCATGATCTCGGGCGTCGACAAGCGCCAGATCGGGCAGATCGCCGCCGAAATCCGCGCCATGCGCGGACCCGAACCCTATAAGGGCAAGGGCGTGCGCTACGAGGGCGAATTCATCTTCCGCAAGGAAGGCAAGAAGAAGTAACAGGAGAGCGCAATGGCCAACCAATCCCAGGCCGATCGCCGCAAGGCGCGCGTGCGCCGCGCGATTCGCGCCCGCGCCTACGGCAAGCCGCGGCTTTCCGTGCATCGGTCCTCGAAGCAGATCTACGCGCAGATCATCGACGACGAGAAGGGCGCCACGATCGTGGCGGCTTCCTCGCTGGAGAAGGATCAGCGTTCCTCCCTCAAGACGGGGGCGGACACTGCCGCTGCGAAGGCGATCGGTCTTCTGATCGCCAAGCGCGCCGCGGAAAAGGGCATCAAGGACGTGGTCTTCGACCGCGGGTCCTACATGTACCATGGCCGCGTGAAGGCGCTGGCCGATGGCGCGCGTGAGGGCGGCCTCAACTTCTAATCCGCAGACGCCGTCGGGCGCCTGCGCATCCCAGCGAGCGGACCGCCTGCGGTCCGCGCAAGTGACGGAAGAAAAGAATGGCTCGAGAAGGTGAAGGCGGTCGTCGAGACCGCGATGATCGCGACAGCGAATTCGTGGACCGCCTGGTCCACATCAACCGCGTCGCGAAAGTGGTGAAGGGCGGCCGTCGCTTCGGCTTCGCGGCCCTCGTCGTCGTCGGCGACCAGAAGGGTCGCGTCGGCTTCGGCCACGGCAAGGCGCGCGAAGTGCCTGAAGCCATCCGCAAGGCCACGGAAGCCGCCAAGCGCGGCCTGATCCGCGTGCCGCTGCGCGAAGGCCGCACCCTGCATCACGACGTGTTCGGCCGCCATGGCGCCGGCCGCGTGGTCCTGCGCTCCGCTCCGGCGGGCACGGGCATCATCGCGGGCGGCCCGATGCGCGCCGTCTTCGAAACGCTGGGCATGCATGACGTGGTCGCCAAGTCGCAGGGGTCTTCGAACCCCTACAACATGGTTCGCGCCACGTTCGACGCGCTGCAGCGCGAAGATTCGCCGCGCACGGTGGCCGCGCGCCGGAGCATGAAGGTGTCGACCCTTCAGTCCCGTCGCCAGGGCGTCGACGCCGACGCCACGGACGCGTGAGGAGGCTGACACATGGCTGACAACAGCAAGCCGAAGATCACGCTCGAGCAGGTCTCGAGCCCGATCGGCCGTCCCGCCGCCCAGCGCCAGACGCTGGTGGGCCTCGGTCTCAACAAGATCGGTCGTCGCTCGTCCGTCGAGGACACGCCCGCCGTTCGCGGCATGATCGCCAAGGTCGCGCATCTCGTGCGCGTCCTCGACGGCGTCAAGTGAGGAGGGCGCGATGAAACTCAACGACATCCGCGACAATGAAGGCTCCTCCAAGGAGCGCATGCGCGTCGGGCGCGGCATCGGCTCGGGCAAGGGCAAGCAGTCCGGCCGCGGCGGCAAGGGCCAGACCGCGCGTTCGGGCGTGCGCATCAAGGGCTTCGAAGGCGGCCAGATGCCGCTGCATCGTCGTCTGCCGAAGCGCGGCTTCAACGCCCCGTTCTCGACCGATTACAACGAGGTGAATCTCGGTCGCCTGCAGCAGGCGGTCGACGCCGGCAAGCTCGATGCGGGCAAGCCCGTGACGCTCGAAGCGCTGATCGCCGCCGGCGTGTGCGCGAAGGCGCGCGACGGCGTGAAGATCCTCGGCAATGGCGAGTTGAAAGCGAAGCTGACCCTCGAGGTCGACGCCGCTTCCAAGGCCGCCATCGCGGCGATCGAGAAGGTCGGCGGTTCCGTGAAGCTGCTGGCTGAGGCTCCCGCCGAAAGCGCCTGAGGCCTTTGCGCGGCGCGTCCGCGGCGGCCTTGAGGAGACAGACGGATTCGAGCGGGGCGTGAGGGTCGACCTTTCGCCCCGTTCCCATGTCGAAAGGCCTTGCCTCGAAAGGCCGCAGGCTCTCCGCGCGCTTTTCGCCTGCGCGGGCGGGCGAAGCGGGCTAGACTGGTGGCCTGACGTTTGAATTCCGGCGCGCGCGGCGCGCCATCGGAGCGCTCATATGGCATCGGCAGCCGAACAGCTTGCAGCCTCGATCAATTTCTCGGCCATCGCAAAGGCCGACGAACTCAAGAAGCGCATCTGGTTCACCCTTGGCGCGCTCATCATCTATCGGCTGGGAACCTATATCCCGCTGCCGGGCATCGATCCCGTGGCCTTCGAGCAGAGCTTCACGGGCAAGCAGCAGGGTGTGCTCGAATTGTTCAACATGTTCGCCGGCGGCGCCGTGCAGCGCATGGCGATCTTCGCGCTCAACATCATGCCCTATATTTCCGCGTCCATCATCATCCAGCTGATGACGTCGGTCGTCCCCTCGCTCGAATCGCTGAAGAAAGAGGGCGAGTCGGGCCGCAAGGTCATCAATCAATACACGCGCTATCTCACCGTCGTGCTCGCCGTCTTCCAGGCGTGGGGCATCGCCATCGGCCTTGAGGGGCAGGGCGGGGTGGTCGCCAATCCGGGCCTGTTCTTCCAGGTGTCCACGGTGATCACGCTGACGGGCGGCACGTTGTTCCTGATGTGGCTGGGCGAGCAGATCACCGCGCGCGGCATCGGCAACGGCGCCTCGCTGATTATTTTCGCGGGCATCGTCGCGGCCTTTCCGTCGGCCATCGTCTCCACGCTGGAGCTGGGACGCCAGGGCGCCCTGTCCACGGCGCTCATTCTCGTCGTGCTGATGCTCTCGGTCGTGGTCGTCGCCTTCATCGTGTTCATGGAGCGCGCGCAGCGGCGCCTGCTCATCACCTATCCCAAGCGGCAGGTGGGGCAGAACCAGATGGTGGGCGGACAGACGTCGTTCCTGCCGTTGAAGCTCAACACGTCGGGCGTGATCCCGCCGATCTTCGCCTCCTCGCTGCTGCTGCTGCCGACCACGCTGGCGAATTTCTCCGCGAGCGCCGGGGGGACCGGCTGGCTTGCGACCTTCAACGCCTATTTCGCGCATGGCCGGCCGCTCTACATGCTGACCTATGTGGCGCTGATCGCCTTCTTCGCCTTCTTCTACACGGCGGTCGTCTTCAACCCGACGGAGACGGCGGACAATCTGAAGAAGCACGGCGGCTTCATCCCCGGCATCCGGCCCGGGGAGCGCACGGCCCAGCATATCGACCAGGTGCTCACGCGCATCACGGTGATCGGCGCGGCTTATCTGTCGGCGATCTGCCTCTTACCCGAAATGCTCATTTCCTACGCCGCGCTTCCGTTCTATTTCGGCGGGACGTCGCTGCTGATCGTGGTCAGCGTGACGATGGACACCGTGGCGCAAGTCCATGGTCACTTGCAGGCGCAGCAATACGAAGGTTTGGTGCGCAAGGCGAAGCTGCGGGGGAGGCGTAGGTGAGGCTCATTCTTCTTGGACCGCCCGGCGCGGGCAAGGGCACGCAGGCCGCGCGCCTCGTTGAAAAGCATGGCATTCCGCAGCTCTCGACCGGCGACATGTTGCGCGCCGCCGTGAAGGCGGGCACGCCCGTCGGGCTGCAGGCGAAGACGGTGATGGAAGCTGGCGGCCTGGTCTCCGACGAGATCGTCGTGGGCATCATCTCCGACCGCATCCGGGAGGCGGACGCCCGCAAGGGGTTCATCCTCGACGGCTTTCCGCGCACGGTCGCGCAGGCGCAGGCGCTCGACGTCATGCTCGCCGCCCAGGACATGACCCTCGACGCCATCGTCGAGCTGAAGGTCGATGAAAACGCGCTGCTCGCCCGCATCGAGAACCGCGCGCGAGAGACTTTGGCCGCCGGCGGCACCGTGCGCGCCGACGACAATCCGGACGCGTTCAAGAAGCGCCTCGACGCCTATCGCGAGCAGACCGCGCCGGTCTCGGGCTATTACGCCAGCCGCGGCGTGTTGAAGACCGTGGACGGCATGGCGCCCATCGACGCCGTGACCAAGGCGCTCGACGTCGCGCTGGCCGGCTGATCCGGCCGGGCCCGCGCCGCGCGCGGGACCTGTCTCGACCTTGGCGCGCTGCGTTCTTGGTACCGCGCGTCCTTGGCGCGCTGCGTCCTTGGCGCGGCGCTCCGCTTGCGGTTTCCCTGCGCCGTTTCCCCGCGTTGAATCCCTCGCCGAAATCCTTGGCCGAAATCCTTGGCCGAAATCCTTGGCCAGAATCCGTCCTGCTGAAGCTTATGGGCGCTAATTTCGGCGCGCGGCTCATTGACTCGCGGACGTCTTTCGCCTACTCACCGCTCATCCACCGAGACGCGGTCTCCCGGAGCCTTCCTTGGAAGGGTCGGGGAGGTTTTTGCCTTTCGGGGAGCCCCGCATGGGCCGGCCTCCACCGGACGCGGGGAATCGCAACCGCGGCCTCGCGCCGCCGACATCGCACCTGCGGCCTCGCGCCGCTGACATGGAGACGGCCTGTGGCCCGTATTGCTGGCGTCAATATTCCCACGAACAAGCGCGTCGTCATCGCGCTTCAGTACATTCACGGCATCGGCGCCAAGAACGCCGAAGAGATCTGCGAGAAGGTGAGCATCCCGGCCGAGCGCCGCGTCGCCCAGCTCACGGACGCCGAAGTGCTGCAGATCCGCGAAGCCATCGACCGCGATTATCTCGTGGAAGGCGATCTTCGCCGCGAAGTTTCGATGAACATCAAGCGCCTGATGGACCTCGGCTGCTATCGTGGCCTGCGCCACCGCAAGCAGCTGCCCGTCCGCGGCCAGCGCACGCACACCAACGCCCGCACCCGCAAGGGCAAGGCGAAGCCGATCGCCGGCAAGAAGAAGTAATCAGCCTTTTCGTTCGTCGCGCCGCGCTTGTCCGCATGCGGCGCGCGGCGCCGCCCGCCTTGCGCGGGCGTCTGATCACGCCGGTTCGCGCACGCGCGGGCCATCGATCACGGATCACCTCAGTGAGATCCCCAGCGCCTGGCGTTACGGGCGCGTCTGAAGGAAAGAAAAGAGAGACATGGCTAAGGAAGCTACACGCGTCCGCCGTCGCGAACGCAAGAACATCGCCTCGGGCGTCGCGCATGTGAACTCGACGTTCAACAACACGATGATCACCATCTCCGACGCGCAGGGCAATACGATCGCCTGGTCTTCGGCCGGCACGA
Source organism: uncultured Hyphomicrobiales bacterium (assembly GCA_903918155.1). Taxonomy (GTDB): domain Bacteria; phylum Pseudomonadota; class Alphaproteobacteria; order Rhizobiales; family Beijerinckiaceae; genus Terripilifer. The sequence goes on along the minus strand of CAIXDD010000342.1, from coordinate 1,468 downwards.
TGGGCTTCAAGGGCTCGCGCAAGTCGACCCCCTACGCCGCGCAGATGGCCGCTGAAGACGCGGCCCGCAAGGCCTCCGAGCACGGCATGCGCACGGTGGAAGTGGAAGTGTCGGGCCCCGGTTCGGGCCGTGAATCCGCGCTGCGCGCGCTGCAGGCCGCCGGCTTCACGGTGACCTCGATCCGCGACGTCACGCCGATCCCGCATAACGGCTGCCGTCCGCGCAAGCGTCGGCGCGTCTGAGCTTTCATCGCACGAATCCCGCACGCGGGCCGACGGGCCTGCGCGCGGTTTCTGACGGCCGACGTCGTGGGCCAGGGTCGACGGACCGATATGCCCGCGAGTTTAGAAAGGCACGCACGTGATCCAGAAGAACTGGCAAGAACTCATCAAGCCGAACAAGCTCGAAGTGATTCCGGGCGACGATCCGCGCCGCATGGCGACGGTGGTCGCCGAGCCGCTCGAGCGCGGTTATGGCGTGACGCTCGGCAATGCGCTGCGTCGCATCCTGCTGTCCTCGCTGCAGGGCGCGGCCATCACCTCCGTCCATATCGACGGCGTGCTGCATGAGTTCTCCTCGATCCCCGGCGTCCGCGAGGACGTGACGGACATCGTCCTGAACATCAAGGACATCGCCATCAAGATGCAGGGCGAAGGCCCCAAGCGCATGGTGCTGAAGAAGCAGGGCCCCGGCGCCGTGCTGGCCGGCGACATCGCGGTCACCGGCGACGTGCAGGTGCTCAACCCGAATCTCGTGATCTGCACGCTCGACGAGGGCGCGGAGATCCGCATGGAGTTCACGGTCAACACCGGCAAGGGCTATGCGCCCGCCGACCGCAACCGCTCCGAGGATTCGCCCATCGGCCTCATCCCGGTGGACAGCATCTATTCGCCCGTGAAGAAGGTCAGCTATCGCGTGGAGAACACCCGCGAAGGCCAGATCCTCGATTATGACAAGCTGACCCTGACGCTGGAGACCAACGGCGCCGTGTCGCCGGAGGATTCCGTGGCCTATGCCGCGCGCATCCTGCAGGACCAGCTCAACGTCTTCGTGAATTTCGAAGAGCCGCGCCGCGAAGAGGCCGCCCCGTCGATCCCCGAGCTCGCCTTCAATCCGGCGCTGCTGAAGAAGGTCGACGAGCTGGAGCTGTCGGTGCGTTCGGCGAATTGCCTGAAGAACGACAATATCGTCTATATCGGCGACCTGATCCAGAAGTCCGAGGCGGAGATGCTGCGCACGCCGAATTTCGGCCGCAAGTCTCTCAACGAGATCAAGGAAGTTCTGGCGCAGATGGGCCTTCATCTGGGCATGGAAGTGCCCGGCTGGCCGCCGGAGAACATCGAAGAGCTGGCGAAGCGCTTCGAGGAGCATTACTAGGCTTTGGAATTCCTCTCCCGCCCTGCGGGAGAGGCTCGTCCCCTCATCCTGAATGGAGAGGGAAACATAGACCGGTCGACCCTTGGCACGG
>CAIXDD010000341.1 GCA_903918155.1 uncultured Hyphomicrobiales bacterium | reverse complement strand
TCGTCGTCTGGGTCGCGGTCTGGGTCGCGGTCTGGGTCGTTGTCTGGGTCACGGCGAATTTCCTTGTGAAGTCGTGTCAGGGACCGATGCGGAGAGGATGCCGAGACGGCTTAAAAACGGCAATAAATAATTGAAAATGAACTGAAAAATCTGAAAATCAGCATAAAGTTGACTGTGCCAGTTTTGTAAATTGTGAAACTTTGTAAATCCCAGCCCTCCCGGAGGCTCGACCCATGCGCGAGCAGACAACACGGCAGACGCGGATCGGCGGCCGGCTGCGCCGCCTGCGCCAGGACAAGAAGCTCACCCAGGCCCAGATGGCCGTCGCGCTCGGCATCTCGCCCAGCTATCTGAACCTGCTCGAATCCAACCAGCGCCCGGTCACGGTGAACGTGCTGCTGCGGCTGGCCGACAAGTTCCAGATGGACCTGTCGGCGCTTGTGGGCGAGGACGAGGAGCGCCTCGCCTCCGATCTCATGGAGGCGCTCAGCGATCCCCTGTTCGACGGGCAGGACCTGAAGGCCAGCGACGCGCGCGACCTCGCCGCCAATCTGCCCGCCGTCGCGCGCGCGCTGCTCTCCGTCTATCAGGCCTATCGGCGCGGGGCGCCTGCGCCCGAACCCGCCGACGCGCTGGAGATCGAGGCGCCTTTCGCCGGCGCGCCCTCGGAGGAGGTGAGCGAATTCCTGCAGGCGCGGCTCAATCATTTTCCGCCGCTGGAGGAGGCCGCCGAGGGGCTCTGGCTCGAACATGGGCTCGCCCTGCTCTCCTTGCAGCAGGATCTCGTGAAAGCGCTGGCGCAGCGCTTCGGCGTGGATGTGGAGATCGCGCCCGCGGAGGCGATGCCGGGCCTGCTGCGCCATTACAATCCGATGAACCGGCGCCTGATGCTCAGCGAAATGCTGCCCGGCCCCAGCCGCACGTTCCAGCTCGCCCATCAGATCGCGTTTCTGGGCGCGCGCCGCGAGATCGAGGCGCTCGTGTCGGGCGGCAAGTTCACCAGCGCGGAGGCCGACGCGCTCGCCCGCTCCGCGCTCGCCAATTATTTCGCCGGCGCCGTCATGGCGCCTTACGCGCGCTTCCACGCCGCCGCCAAGGCCGCGCGCTATGACGTGGACGTTTTGCGTAATCGCTTCGGCCTCTCCTTCGAACAGACCTGCCACCGGCTCACGACCCTGCGACGGCCCGGACAGGAGGGCGTGCCCTTCCATCTCACCCGCGTTGACATCGCCGGCAATATCTCCAAACGCTTCTCGGCCTCGGGCATTCACATCGCCCGCTTCGGCGCCGCCTGCCCGCGCTGGAACGTCTATGACGCCTTCGCCACGCCGGGCATGTTGCGCGTGCAAGTGTCCCAGATGCCCGACGGCGAGCGCTATTTCTGCATCGCCAAGACCATCGAGGCGCCGGCCGCGCAGCCGCGCGGCGGACTCCTGCACCGCACGAGCAAGCTCGCCATCGGGCTTGGCTGCCATGTGAGCCATGCGCGCGAGCTGGTCTATTCCGACGGCGTGCCGCTCGACGACGCCGCGCTGACGACGCCCATCGGCGTGTCGTGCCGCTCATGCCCGCGCAGGAATTGCTCGGACAGGGCCATGCCGGCGCTGGCGCAACGGCTCGAAATAGACGAAAACAAGCGAGGAATGTCGACCTACGCCACGAGCGAGTGACGTAAGCCTCGCCGGAGACCCGCATGCCTTCGAAGCTCGAACAACTCAAGACCATGACGACCATCGTCGCCGACACCGGCGACATGGACTCGATCCGCGCCTTTCAGCCCACCGATTGCACCACCAATCCCACGCTGATCCTGAAAGCCGCGCAGATGCCCGCCTATCAGCGCATCGTCGACGAGGCGATCGCCTGGGGGGTCGCGCGCCGCAAGGTGACGAGCGAGGTCTGCGACCGGCTCGCGGTGAGCTTCGGCGCGGAGCTGACGAAGATCGTGCCGGGCCGCGTCTCGACGGAGGTGGACGCCGACCTGTCCTTCGACGTCGAGGGCATGCTCGCCAAGGCGCGCCGCTTCATCGCCGATTACGAATCGCGCGGCGTGGGGCGCGAGCGCGTGCTCATCAAGCTCGCCGCCACATGGGAGGGCGTGCGCGCCGCCGAGACCTTGCAGCGCGAAGGCGTGGACTGCAACATGACCCTCATCTTCGGCCTTGCGCAGGCCGCCGCCTGCGCGGACGCCGGCGCCTTCCTCATCTCGCCTTTCGTCGGCCGCATCCTCGACTGGCATATGAAGGCCGAAGGCAAGACCTATACGTCGGAGACCGATCCCGGCGTCCTGTCGGTCCACAAGATCTACGCCTATTACAAGGCGCATGGCGTGAAGACCGTGGTGATGGGCGCCTCGTTCCGCAACATCGGCGAGATCGAGGCGCTGGCGGGCTGCGACCGCCTCACCATTTCGCCGCAATTGCTCGATGAATTGGCCTCTTCCGATTCGCCGCTTCCGCGCAGGCTCGATCCCGCGCTGGCGGCCAAAAGCGCGCCCGCCCGCATGACCCTCGACGAGAAGACCTTCCGCTATCTGCTCAATGAAGACGCGATGGCGACGGAGAAACTCGCCGAAGGCATTCGCCTGTTCTCGCGCGACCTGCGCAGCCTGCGCGAAATGGTGTCCGCCCGTCTCGAAGGGGCGGAAGCGAAAAGCGTCTGACGACGCGCACGACGGGAGCTCCAAAGGTTGGAAGCGCATGCGGATCTGAGCGCCTATAAGGAATTGCTCGTGTTTCTGGTGACGGCGGGAATCGTCGTGCCGGTGTTCCGCCGCTTGCGCCTCTCGCCCGTGATCGGCTTCATCGTCGCCGGCGTCGCGCTCGGCCCCTTCGGCCTTGGCAAAATCGCCGGCGATTGGCCCATCGTCTCCCGGATCGTCATCGGCAATATCGACGAGATGGCGAAGGTGGCGGAGCTTGGCGTCGCCTTCCTTCTGTTCATGATCGGGCTCGAATTGTCCTTCGAACGCCTGCGGCGCATGCGGCGGCTCGTGTTCGGGCTGGGCGGCGCGCAGGTCGCGCTATGCGCGCTCGCCATCGGCTATGGCGCATGGTTCCTCGGCGCGGAGCCCGCGAGCGCCAGCGTGATCGGCTGCGCGCTCGCCCTCTCCTCGACCGCGATCGTGATGCCCGCGCTGGCCGAGCGCAAGCGGCTCAACGCGGCGAGCGGGCGCGTGGCCTTCTCGATCCTGCTGTTCCAGGATCTCATGGTCGCGCCCTTCCTGTTCATGGTCACGATGCTGGCCGTCTCGACGGGCGAGGACGGGCTGGCGGGACGGCTGACGACGACGCTCGCCCCCGCCTTTCTCGGCCTCATCCTGCTGCTGGTCGTGGGGCGGCTGGTGATCCGGCCCCTGTTCAACCATGTGGCGCAGGCGCGCTCGACGGAGTTTTTCGTCGCCGCCTGCCTGCTCGTCATCACAGCGTCGAGCGTGGGCGCCGCCGCGGCGGGCCTGTCCATGTCCATGGGCGCCTTCATCGCGGGCCTTCTGCTGGCGGAGACCGAATATCGCCGCGAGGTGGAAGTCACGATCGAGCCCTTCAAGGGCCTGCTGCTCGGCCTGTTCTTCATGACGGTCGGCGCCGGGCTCGACGTGTCGCGCGTCTTCGCCGCGCCCGCGCAGACGCTGGGCGTGGCGCTGGCCCTGATCGCGGGGAAGGCCGCGATCATCTATGCGCTCGTGCGCGTCGCCCGCTTCACCCATGCGGCCGCCTTCGAAAGCGCGCTCGTCACCGCGCCGGCGGGCGAATTCGCCTTCGTCATTCTGGGCGCCGCCGCCGCAGGCGGACTCCTCGCGGAAGGACTGGCCGCGCAGCTGGTTCTGGCCGCCACCCTGTCGATGATCGCCATTCCCGCGCTCGCATGGGCGGGCGCGCGCCGGGCGAAGCGGCGCACGGCGAGCGCGCAATTCGACGCGCTGTCGCCCGACGTGGAATTGTCCGATCATGTGATCGTGGTGGGATATGGACGCGTGGGCTCGCTTGTCGGCGACATGCTCGCCGTCCACGACATTCCGGCCGTCGCGGTGGACGGCGACCCCAAACTCGTCGCCGCAAAGCGCGCGGAAGGCTGCAAGCTCGGCGGAAACATCTATTGGGGCGACGCCGGACGCATCGAGCTTTTGCGCCGCTGCGGCCTGGCGGGCGCGCGCGCCCTCGTGGTGACGATGGATTCGCCCGCCGTCGTGGAGCGCATCGTGACGGCGGCGCGCGGAGACCGGCCCGACATGACCATCGTCGCGCGCGCCCGCGACGCCGCCCATGCCACGCATCTCTATGAACTGGGCGCGAGCGACGCCATCCCCGAGACGATCGAGGCAAGCCTGCAGCTGGCCGAGGCGACGCTGGTGGACATCGGCGTGCCGATGGGCCTCGTCATCGCCTCCATCCATGAAAAGCGCGACGAATTCCGCGCCCTTCTAAAGTCCTGCGGCCCGGCGGGCGAACGCCGCGCCATCCGCCTGTCGACGCGGGTGCGCGACATGCGCCAGCGGCGGGTCGCTCCGCCCGCGCAAGGCGCGCAGAGCGCGGAAGAGAGCGCTGAACGAAGCGCGGAGCCCGCCGCGGAACCCGCCGGCGAGGCTGCGGCGCGCGCCCCGCGCGAGGACGGCGCGCGGGCCTGAAGGCGCGGGCGCTTGTCCGCACGGGCCCGGCGCGTTAAGCCATGGTCATGTCGAACGTTTCCAATGACGCCGGCCCGGATGCGGCCGCACGACGCGCCCGGCTCGATTCGGACGGGCTGTCCATGCTGCGGCGGCTGATCCGCGACCATGGGCGCCGTCATGTGGGCTCCTATGCGCTGGCGGTGGCGCTGATGTCGCTGGGCGCGGGCGCGACCGCCTGTTCGGCCTATCTGCTGAAGCCGGTGCTCAACGGCCTCATCGACGGCGACGGCTTCAAGGAATTGCGCCTGCTCGCCTGGCTCGTCTTCGGCCTGTTCGCGCTGCGCGGCGCCTCGACCTATCTGGCCAGCGTGGTCCTGTCGCGCGCCGGCAACGCCATTATCGCGCAGGCGCAGCGGCGCCTGTTCGACCGCGTGCTCGCGCAGGACATGCGCTTCTTCAACGAACGCCATTCGAGCGATTTCATCACCCGGCTCGTCTATGCGCCCAATGGCGTGCGCGACACGATTCAGGCCGTCATCGCCACATCGGCGAAAGAGATCCTCACGCTTTTCGGCCTCGTGATCGTGATGTTCGTGCAGGACCCCCGCCTCGCGCTCATCGCCTTCGCCGTCGTGCCCGCCGCCGCCTTCCTGCTGTCGCGCACGGTGGGGCGCATGCGCAAATTCATCCGCC
>CAIXDD010000340.1 GCA_903918155.1 uncultured Hyphomicrobiales bacterium | reverse complement strand
TGCGATGCTGCGCGAAGGCTTCATCACCGAAAGCATGGCGAGTCTCGCCCACGCCAGGCCTGCGCAGGCCGTCAGCGAATCCGCCGCCGGGTCGGTCAATTACGCGGCGGATTACGTGATGGACATTCTGGACGAAACGATCGGCGCCATTGAAGACGACGTGATCGTCCAGACGACGCTGCGCGGCGATTTGCAAATGGTCGCGGAAACATCGCTGGCGCGCGAACTCGCTCGGCGCGGCGCGCAGCTTGGCGTCTCGCAAGGCGCCGCCATCGTCATGGATCCCGGCGGCCAAATCCGCGCGATCGTGGGCGGACGGAGCTATTCGGAAAGCCAGTTCAATCGCGCCGTCGCAGCCAAACGGCAGCCCGGCTCTTCCTTCAAACCCTTTGTTTATCTCGCAGCACTGGAGAAAGGGCTGACGCCGGACACGATCCGGGAGGACGCTCCCATCAACGTTCGCGGATGGCGACCTGAAAATTCGAGTCGCGAATATCAAGGACCCATTTCGCTGCAGCGCGCGCTTGCGCAATCGTCGAATACGGTCGCCGTAAGGCTTGGACTGGAAGTAGGACCTAAAAGCGTCGTCGAGGCGGCGCATCGGCTTGGCGTGCAATCGGATCTCACCGCCGACGCGTCGATCGCTCTCGGCACGTCCGATGTCACATTGCTTGAAATGGCGTCCGCTTATGCGGCCTTTGCGAACGGGGGAATCCGCATCCAGCCGCATGTGATCTCGCAGGTGAAATCCGCCAGCGGGACGATGCTCTATCGTCGCAAGGGAGCCAGTTTCGGGCGCGTGATCGAAGCGCGCCGCGTGGCGATGATGAACGCGATGCTTCGTGAAACGCTTTTGACGGGCACAGCCGCGCGCGCGGACGTGAAGGACCTTGAGGTCGCAGGCAAGACCGGCACGAGTCAGGATTATCGCGACGGATGGTTCATCGGTTATTCGTCGCAAGTCGTCGCAGGCGTCTGGTTCGGCAATGACGATTCATCTCCTACCAAACGCTTGTCCGGCGCCAACATGCCGGTCGTCGTATGGTCCGAAATCATGCGGGAGTTCCACAAGGGCGAGCGCCCGGCGCCTTTGCCGATGAATTGGCGCGAACCGGCCAACGACCGCACGCAGGCCGCGTCAGACGACCGCGCCGGCCCCGTAGCTGCGCCAAGCGCGCCTCTATCCAATGCGAACGCACAGGTCCCCTCAGCCGCTCCCAGAATGCGGGAAACGCCGCGTGCGGGAGAAGAGCGGCTCCCTGCGTCCGCCCTCGTTCCGCCAGCGGATTTGGGAACGTCGGGCAGGCAGCCGACCGGGGGCGGGCTGTTCGACCGATTGCTCGGCCGCTGATCAGTGCACGCTCACCATTTGCAGCTCATGTTCCCACGCATTGGCGATGGCCACATCCTTTGAGTCCGTCAGGACGATCGGCGAACCATCGGCGCCCACGAGCGCGAACAGTTTGAGGCCGGGTTGGAGCGCGCCGATCTGCGGAAAAAGTTTCGCAGCCTCTTCCGAGCCGACGGCTTTCACATAAGCGATCGAGCCATCGCCCAGATGCGCGAATTGCTCCTTGGTGAGCGGCGCGGGGATTGAAGATTTCGTCTCATCGAACATGAGCGGCTCCTTCATTCGCTGGAAAGGGCGTGACGTCATTCACGCTCGGTGATGTTGATTTTCTGCACGATCCGATCCGGCTCCGGGCGCACGAGATCGACGGAAAGCAAACCATTCATCAGTTCCGCGCCCTGGACCTGCATGCCTTCGGCCATCAGAAAGGTCCGCTGGAATTGTCTTGCGGCTATGCCGCGGTGGAGGAACACGCGTTCCTTCTCGTCCTGCTGCCGACCGCGGATGACGAGCTGCCGTTCCTCCAGCGTGACCTCGAGCTGGTCGAGCGTGAACCCGGCCACCGCCAAGGTTATGCGCAAACGTTCGGGGAGCGCCCCGACCTTCGCCAAACGTTCGATATTATAGGGCGGATAGCCGTCGGATGACGATCTCGTGGCGCGATCGAGCGCCCGTTCGATATCGTCGAACCCGAGCAGGAAGGGAGAATTCAGACTTGGCGTACGCGACATGTGGCGAAGCCCTCGAAAAGGCGCCTCGATGCGGACCCTGGCGGCGTCCGGGTTAAACCGTCGCCTTAAGATATGGCCATCTCTGCTCGCCGTTCAAGACCAATCGGCCTTTTGCTGTCAGGATGGTTCATGGCAGACTTCGGCAGGGAGATCGCTCATGTTCCAACGCTTCTCCGGGCCTTCGAGGCTGTTCGCAGCCTTTTTCCTGTCGTGCGTCGCCGCCGCGCCTCTTTGCGCCAAGGACGGCGCCGTCGCGGTCGACGTGGAGCTGGTGCTCGCCGTGGACATCTCTTATTCCATGGATCCGGAAGAGCAGCGCCTCCAACGCGAAGGATATGCGCAAGCGATCCAGTCGGCCTCATTCCTGACCGCGATCAAGAGCGGCGCCTATGGCCGGATCGCCGTCACCTATCTTCAATGGGCGTCCCAGCATGATCAGGACGTCTTGCTTCCCTGGACCGTGATCGACGGGCCGGAGACGGCGCGGGCGGTCGCCGAGCGGCTGGCGGAGGCGCCCTACCGGCGCGCCCAGCGAACCTCGATCTCGGGCGCCATCGATTCGGCGGTGAAGCTCTTTGAAGCAAACGGATTCAATGGAACGCGGCGCGTGATCGACGTCTCCGGCGACGGCACCAACAATAGCGGGCGGCCTGTTATGGAAGCGCGAGATGACGCGGTCAGGCAGGGGATCACGATCAACGGCCTGCCGCTCCTCTTGCGTCCGTCCTCCTGGGGGTTCAACGACATCGCCAATCTCGACGAATATTACGAGGATTGCGTGATCGGCGGGATCGGCGCTTTCTCAATTCCCATCAAGGAGAGATCGCAGTTCGCAACGGCGACCCGCACGAAAATGGTTCTCGAAATAGCGCTGGCCCCCTACTTGCCCGAGTCCGAAGAGCGATTGGTGCAAAAAGCGCAGCAGCGGCAGCCCAGGGTGAATTGTCTTGTCGGGGAAGCTTTGTGGCGCAATCGCTGGGGCAATTGAATTTGAAGGTCAGGCGCAGAACTTTTGTCACGGCCCTGGCCTTTCTGGGGGCGTTCGCCCCCTGGACGGTTCTGGCGGAGGAAACAGCGCCGCAGCCGCCGATCATCTCGGGTTGGGCTCGCGCGCTTCCCACAACGGCCCGCCACGGAATGGTCGCCTCGCAGGAGACCCGCGCCACGCAGATCGGCGTTGAAATCCTGCGAAGCGGCGGCAATGCGGTCGATGCGGCGGTCGCCGTCGGTTTTGCGCTGGCCGTCACGCTGCCGCGCGCGGGAAATCTCGGCGGCGGCGGATTCATGCTCGTTCACCTCAAGGAACAGGGCCGCACCGTCGCGATCGACTATCGGGAAACCGCCCCGGCCGCATTAAGGCCCGACGCCTTTCTCGACGAAGCGGGTCGGTTCGTTCCCGCACGGGCGCAATCCAGCGGTTTGGGCGTAGGCGTGCCCGGCACCGTCGCCGGCCTGGCGTTGGCGCACGCCAGATATGGCTCGGGGAAGTTTTCCCTGTCTCAACTCACCGCGCCTGCGGAAGCCTTGGCGCGCGCGGGCGTTCCGGTCGATGGCGATCTCGCTGATTCCTTGCCGCAGGCGGCGCGGCGTCTGGCTCGCTACGCCTCCAGCCGCGAGATCTTTTTCAGGGAAGACGGCCAAATCAAGGGCCATGGCGATGTCCTCGTCCAGAGAGACCTTGCAGACGTCTTGAAGAAAATCAGAGAAAGAGGACCCGCGGGCTTTTACGAAGGCGACATCGCCGAACGCATCGTCAAATCGGTGCGCGATTCAGGCGGCGTGATGAGCCATGACGATCTGAAGAGCTACGCCGCCGTCGAACGGATTCCTTTGAAGGGCTCGTTTCGAAATCGCGACGTCTATGTCATGCCCCCGCCCTCGTCAGGGGGCGTGCACGTTCTGCAATTGTTGAATCTCCTCGAGCCCTATCCTCTCGCGGCGATGGGCCACAATAGCGCGAATGTCATTCACTTGATGGCGGAAGCCATGAAGCTCGCCTATGCGGACCGCGCGCAATTTCTGGGCGATCCGGACTTCCATAAAAATCCGGTGTCGGCGCTCATCTCCAGGCGCTATGCGAATGATCTGAGACATTCCATCGATCCCGCGAGCGCCCGCCCGTCCGCATCGATCAGCGCAGGCGACGTCGTTCCTTATGAGAGCGATCAGACGACCCATTTCTCGATTGTCGAT
>CAIXDD010000339.1 GCA_903918155.1 uncultured Hyphomicrobiales bacterium | reverse complement strand
GCAGGACAGCGTGCAGCATGTGCTCGTGCGCCACGAACAGGGCGCCGCCCATGCGGCGGAGGGCTACGCCCGCTCCACCGGCAAGGTGGGCGTGCTGCTCGTCACCTCCGGCCCCGGCGCCACCAACGCCATCACCGGCCTCACCGACGCGCTGCTGGATTCCATTCCCCTCGTCTGCCTGACGGGCCAGGTGCCGACCCATCTGATCGGCTCCGACGCCTTCCAGGAATGCGATACGGTCGGCATCACGCGCCATTGCACGAAGCACAATTACCTCGTGCGCTCCATCGAGGACCTGCCGCGCATCCTGCACGAAGCCTTCTATGTCGCGCGCAGCGGCCGTCCGGGCCCGGTCGTCATCGATTTGCCGAAGGACGTGCAATTCGCCACGGGAACCTATGCGTTCCAGAAGAACATCCAGCACAAGACCTATCAGCCGAAGCTGAAGGGCGATCTCGACAAGGTGCGCCAGGCCGTGGAGATGATGGCCGCCGCCAAGCGTCCGGTGTTCTACACCGGCGGCGGCGTCATCAATTCCGGTCCCGCGGCCTGCGAGCTTTTGCGCGAGCTTGTGAAGCTCACCGATTTCCCCATCACCTCGACGCTGATGGGGCTGGGCGCCTATCCCGCGTCCGGCAAGAACTGGCTCGGCATGCTGGGCATGCACGGCACCTATGAGGCCAATCATACGATGCATGATTGCGATCTGATGATCGCCGTCGGCTCGCGCTTCGACGACCGCATCACCGGCCGTCTCGACGCCTTCTCGCCGGGATCGAAGAAGATCCATATCGACATCGATCCCTCCTCCATCAACAAGAACGTGAAGGTCGATCTCGCCATCGTGGGCGATTGCGCCCATGTGCTGGAGGATATGATCCGCCTGTGGCGCGCCGAGGGCAAGGCGTCCGACAAAACCGCGCTTGGCGAATGGTGGGAGCAGGTGAACGAATGGCGCGCCCGCAAGTCGCTCGCCTATCGCCAGTCCAAGGACGTCATCAAGCCGCAATACGCCGTGCAGCGGCTCTATGAGCTGACGAAGGACCGCAACGCCTATATCACGACCGAAGTCGGCCAGCATCAGATGTGGGCGGCGCAATTCTATCATTTCGAGGAGCCCAACCGCTGGATGACCTCCGGGGGCCTGGGCACCATGGGCTATGGCCTGCCCGCCGCCATCGGCGTGCAGATGGCCCATCCCGACGCGTTGGTGGTGGACATCGCGGGCGAAGCCTCGATCCTCATGAACATGCAGGAAATGTCGACGGCGAAACAATATCGCCTGCCGGTGAAGATCTTCATCCTGAACAACGAATATATGGGCATGGTGCGCCAGTGGCAGGAATTGCTGCATGGCGGGCGCTATTCGAATTCCTATTCGGAGGCGCTGCCCGATTTCGTGAAGCTCGCGGAAGCTTATGGCGCCAAGGGCGTGCGCTGCGACGATCCCGCCAAACTCGACGACGCGATCCGCGAGATGATCGACCATCCCGGCCCGGTGATCTTCGATTGCATCGTGGCGAAGGAGGAGAACTGCTTCCCCATGATCCCGTCGGGCAAGGCGCATAACGAGATGATCCTGCTGGATCTGTCCGACGACGCCGGCCTCGAGATCGGCTCCATCATCGACGAGAAGGGCAAGATGCTCGTGTGAGGCGCCGCGCGCCTCCGCCCCTGTCTCCCTCACGCATCG
>CAIXDD010000338.1 GCA_903918155.1 uncultured Hyphomicrobiales bacterium | reverse complement strand
GGCCGGGGGGATCTACCAGCGCCTGAAGAATCCGCTCGTGGACGCCCATGTGCGCAGCCTGCGCGCGCCGTTCTATCCCGGCGGCCTGTGGCCCAAACAGGGGGACGCGGGCCGGCAGGCGCTGCGCCACCTGCGCGCGGGCGGCGTGTTCGCCACCATGGGGGACCTGCGCGAGGCGAGCGGCCCGCTCATTCCCTTCTTCGGGCGGCCGGCGCCCAGCTCGATCTTCCCCGCGCTCGCCGCCCGCAGCGTCGACGCGCCGCTGCTGGCGGTGGAGATCGTGCGCGAACCGGGCGTGCGCTTCACGGTGCGGCTCGCCCGCGTGGAGACGCCCCGCACGCACGACCGGGACGCGGACGCGCGCGCCGGCGCCGCCGCCCTGCAAGCGGCGTTCGAGGCCTCCATCCGCCGCCGGCCGGAGCAATGGATGTGGAACAGCCGACGCTGGGGTTGAGCCAATTTGTGCTAAGACCGGGCGGCGTGAAGTCCTGAGGGGAAGCCGGTGCTGCGAATCGCGACGTGGAACGTGAACTCGGTGCGCCAGCGCCTCGAACATCTTCTGGGCTGGCTGAAGGAGACGCAGCCCGACGTCGTGTGCCTGCAGGAAATCAAATGCGTGGACGAGGCCTTTCCCCGCCTCGAAATCGAAAGCGCGGGCTATAACGTCGCCGTTCACGGACAGAAGACGTTCAACGGCGTCGCGATCCTGTCCAGACATCCCATCGAATGCGAACGCGGCCTGCCGGGCGACGCCGGCGACGCGCAAAGCCGCTATATCGAGGCCGTCGTCTCCCATGACGGGGCGATCACTCGCGTCGCCTCGATCTATCTGCCCAACGGCAATGGCGGGCCGGAGAAATACGCCTACAAGCTCGCATGGATGGAGCGCCTGCGCCTCCACGCGCGCGACCTGCTGAAGCTGGAGGAGCCGCTCGTCCTCGCCGGCGATTACAACGTCATCCCCGAACCCGGCGACGCGAAGACCCCGGCCAATTGGACGCGGGACGCGCTGTTCCTGCCGCAGACGCGCGCGGCCTTTCGGGAATTGCTCGCGCTGGGCCTCGTGGACGCCGTGCGCGCGGTCACCGACGCGCAGGACGTCTATACGTTCTGGGACTATACGGCCGGCGCCTTCCGCCGCAACGACGGCATCCGCATCGATCATCTGCTCCTGTCGCAGCAGGCGGCCGACCGGCTGCGCCATGTGGCGGTGGACCGCGACCTGCGCGCGCTCGACAAGCCCTCGGACCATGTGCCGGTCCGCGTGGACCTCGCCTGACCCATGCGCGCAACGCCGGCGCCAAGCGGCGCCGCCCCCTCGCCCGCCCCACGCGATCCGATGGAGCCTGCCCGGTCGCGCGGCGCTAGGCTGCGCGCGTTTCTGGCGGCCTGGTCCTTGCCGCTCGCCCCGGCCCTCGTCGCCGCTCTCGCGCTCGTCCTGTTGGGCGGCAACGCGCAGATGGAGCGCGTGCGCAATCTGGCCTTCGACCAGTTCCAGCGCTGGGAGCCGCGCCATTGGAGCTATGGCGCGCCGGTGCGCGTGGTGGATATCGACGCGCAGACGCTGGAGCGCCTCGGCGCCTGGCCCTGGCCGCGCCGGTTGATCGGCGACCTTGCTGAATCGCTGGCCGCCGCCCGGCCCGCGGCCATCGCCTTCGACATGCTCTTCTCCGAGCCTGATCCTTTCGCGCCTGCGACGCTGCTTTCGGAATTGCCGGAATTGCCGGAGCGCGAAATCCTCGCCGCCGCCCTCGCCGCCCGGCGCGAGCTGAACGTGGACGCCCTCGCCCGCGCCTTCGAGCGCGGCCCCTTCGTCGCCTCCATGGCGCTGACCGCCAGCCCGACGGATTCGGCGGCGCTGAAATCGGATTATTCGGTCGAGGGACCGGACGCCGTCGCCGCCGTGCCGCGCTTCGCCGGGGCGATCCTGCCGACGCCGGAATTGCGCGCGGCGGCCAAGGGACTGGGCGCGGTCAATCAGGCGCCCGAGCCCGGTTACGTCGCCCGCCGCGGCCCGCTCGTGATGGCGGTGGGGCCCGCCGGCGCCAATCCCGTGCTCGTGCCCTCGCTGGCGGCGGAGGCCCTGCGCCTGGCCTTCTCCTCAGGAGAAAAGCCGACCGTGCGGACCCTCGCGCAGCCCTCGCTCAAGGATTGGCTGACGGGCCGGCCCGGCGCGACGGCGGTCGTCAACGTGCGCATCGGCGATGCGAGCGTGCCCACGGAGCCGGACGGCTCGGTCCGCATCCGCTTCGCCGGGCCGCAGGCGGAGCGCACGATCCCGGCCTGGAAAATCCTGAGCGGGGACGTGCACCGCGACGAATTGCTCGGCCGCATCATTCTGGTGGGCTCCAGCGCCCCGGAGCTGGCCGATCTGCGCGCGACGCCCCTGAGCGCGGAGACGCCCAACGTCGAAGTGCAGGCGGAGCTTCTGGAGCACCTGCTCGGCGCGTCGCGTCTCTCCCGGCCGGCCTGGGCCGCGCAGGCCGAGGCGC
>CAIXDD010000337.1 GCA_903918155.1 uncultured Hyphomicrobiales bacterium | reverse complement strand
GCTGGTGCGCGCGCGCGGGCTTGCGCTGGGCCGACTGGCCGCTTTGGTGGCGCGCCATTCGCCACATGCCGAACTCGCCCGTCGCCGCGCGCGGCTGGAGGGGCTGGGCGCGCGGCTGGCCGCCGGGCGCGCCCATGCGCTGCGCCGCGAGGCCGATCGAATGATCGCAGCCCGCCACCGCCTGTCGTCGGGCGAGGCGCGGCTTGCGCGCGCTTTCGCCGCGGGGCTGGAGCGGCGCGCGAGCGCCTTGTCGAACGTGGGCAAGCTGCTCGCCTCTTTCGACCATCGCAACGTGCTGGCGCGCGGCTTCGCGCTGGTGCGCGCGGGCGCCGACGGGCCGCTTGTGCGCAGCGCCGCCGCGCTTGCGCCCGGCCAGCCGCTCTCGCTGGAATTCGCCGACGGGCGCGCCCGCGCGGTCGCGACCGGCGACGACGACGGCGCAGGCCCCGACTCAGGCCAGGACTCGGGCCAAGACTCTGGCTCTATCTCAGGCCCTTTATCAGGCCCTTTATCAGACGCGCGCTCCGATCCGCGCCCTGACGCCGCCCCGTCCTTGCGGCGCGCGCCCGCCAGACCGGCGAAGGCCCGCGCGCGCGAGGCCGGCGCCGGCGCCGGCTTGCGGCAGGGCGACCTGTTTTGAGCGCCGCCGCAGGCGCGCCATTGGCGCAGGCGCGCGCGCGGCTTATTTAAAGAGTTCGAGCGAAGACGCAGGGGCCGTGCGCCCGAGGGAGAGCGTGATGGGTTTGGGATCATTGTTCGGATCGTCGGCGAAAGACGCCAAAGGCGAGGATTTCGCGGTGGAGAAGACGCCGGAGCAATGGAAGCGCGACCTGACGCCGGCGCAATTTCATGTGCTGCGCGAGCATGGCACCGAGCGCGCCGGCACGAGCCTGCTCAATCATGAAAAGCGCCCCGGCGCCTTTTCCTGCGCGGGTTGCGGACAGGAGCTGTTCGACGCGCAGACGAAATTCGAGTCCGGCACGGGCTGGCCGAGCTTCTTCGCGCCGCGCGAGGGCGCGGTCGAGACGTCGGAGGACCGCAGCTTGTTCATGGCGCGCACGGAAGTGCATTGCAGCCGCTGCGGCGGCCATCTCGGCCATGTGTTCCCCGACGGCCCGCCGCCCAGCGGCCTGCGCTATTGCATGAACGGCGTCGCGCTTACGTTTCAGCCGAAAGACTGACCGGCGCGCGCGCGCGGGAGCGGTCAAAAGGGGTGACCGCTTCCCCCCTTTGTGCGAGATCAGGAGCCGCGGGCGCGTTTCAGGTTAAGCCCGCGCAGGGTGGGGCACATGCGTATCGGCTTCCTTTCGGACATCCACGGCAATCGCGAGGCGCTGGACGCCTGCGTGGCGCACGCCAAGCGCCAGGGCGTGGATCGTTGGGTCGTGCTGGGCGATCTGGTGGGCTATGGGGCCGATCCCGCTTATGTGGTCGATCGCGTGCGCAGGCTCGTCGGCGAGACGGGCGTCGTCATCAAGGGCAATCATGACGCGGCCGCCGCCGCCGGCGTCGCGGAGAACATGAACGAATACGCGACCTCCGCCGTCACCTGGACCTATGACGAACTCGACGACGACGCGCGCGAATATCTGCGCAGCCTGCCCATGCTGGTGGAGGAGGAGGATCGCCTCTACGTCCATTCCGACGCGACCCAGCCCAGCGACTGGCGCTATGTCTGCGACGCGGCGAGCGCCGAACGTTCGCTGCGCGCCACCGACAAGCGCCTCACCTTCTGCGGCCACATCCACATTCCGCAGCTTTATCACATGGCGCCGCAGAAGCCGGCCATGCTCTTCAAGCCGCAGCATGGCGCGCCCGTGCCGCTGGTGGCCAGCCGCAAATGGATGATGGTGCAAGGCGCCGTCGGCCAGCCGCGCGACCGCAATCCGGCCGCCGCCTACAGCCTGCTCGACGTGAAGAAAAACGAGATGAGCTACATGCGCGTGCCCTACGACATCGAGGCGGCGGCGCGAAAGATTCAGGCGGCCGGCCTTCCGCAATTGCTTGCGGCGCGCCTCTTCATCGGACGGTGAACATGAACAGAATGGACGTCCAGACGGGTGAGGTGATCGACGGATACGTGATCGGCGAAAAGCTGCACGTGGGCGGCATGGCCATCATCTTCCACGCGACCCATCCCGATATCGACGGTCCCGTTCTTTTCAAGGTCCCCAAGATTCTCGACGGCGAGGACGCGACGGTGATCGTCGGCTTCGAGATGGAGATGATGATCCTGCCGCGCCTGTCGGGCGTGCATGCGCCCAAGCTTTATGGCATCGGCGATTTCGCGCGCCGTCCCTATATCGCGATGGAATTCGTGAAGGGCGACACGCTTTATCCCGCGTTCGAACGCTCGCCCCTGCCGCCGATGGAAGTGGCCGCCATCGGCCAGAAAGTGGCGACCGCCCTGATCGACCTGCACAAGCAAAAGGTCATCCACCACGACATCAAGCCCTCCAACATCATGATGCGCGAAAGCGGC
>CAIXDD010000336.1 GCA_903918155.1 uncultured Hyphomicrobiales bacterium | reverse complement strand
TGTTTCACAGCTGGTATTTTATTTGTGCTGGTATCATCGACAGCAGCCTTATTGAGACTTGCGTCTGATTTTTTTTTTGATTTGCACTTATATCATTAATGTTATTCACATTACTAGCATCAAAAAAAGCTAAATTTTTCGAGAAACACATTGTCAGCTCCTGAAGGGGGGCGACAGCGTGGTCGCGGCGCCGGACGGGCGGGCCGCCATCCTCGCCGACGCGCCCCCCTTTCTGGCCAGCGCCGGCTCCGGCGACGTGCTCGCGGGCCTTGTCGCCGCCCGGCTGGCGCAGCCGCATGAGCCGCGCGACGCGTTCGCCGCCGTCTGCGCGGGCGCCTGGCTGCATGGGGCGGCGGGCCGCGCCTGCGGGCCGGGGCTTATCGCCGAGGATTTGCCGGAGGCCTTGCCCGGCGTCTTCCGCGCGCTTTGGGGCCCCGGCTAGCTCACCTCGAAAAAGCCGGCCATGCCCGCTGCGGCATGTTCCATGACGCCAGAGCCCAGACGCCAGCGGCCTGGATTGTCGGCGACGAAGGCCACC
The DNA here is from genome assembly GCA_903918155.1 of uncultured Hyphomicrobiales bacterium. Classification (GTDB taxonomy): domain Bacteria; phylum Pseudomonadota; class Alphaproteobacteria; order Rhizobiales; family Beijerinckiaceae; genus Terripilifer. The sequence continues at coordinate 2,439 of CAIXDD010000336.1, read as the reverse complement.
CGCACGGTGCGGCCCGGCGCCACGATCACGCTGTCGCGCCAATAGGGCTCCCAGCCGTCGTCGAGCTGGTGCAATTGCCGCATCGCATGGCCATGCACCCGCACGACCTGCGCGACCGGCGAGCGATTGACGAAGCCGAGCGCGACCGGGGTTCCGCGCCTGACCGCGAAGAGGGGCTCACCGGCGCGGACCGGCCTTTGCGGGGCGAGCCGCCAGAGGGTCGGCGCGCCGGCGGGGCAGGCGGGCACGCCTGCGGCGCCGGGGATGGAGTCCAGCCCGATGTCGAGCCGCCGGGCGGCCTGCAGGCGGATCTCCGCCGGCAGGAGCGGATTGGGCGCGGGCGCCTTCACGGGCGGGCGCTCCTCCACGGGTGCCCCGCGCGCCGTCAATGTGACGAGGGGCCTGTCGGGCTCCCCCGGCTCCCCCGCAAGGATGAGGCGGGCCGTCTGGCCTTCAAGCGCGGGCAGGTCGAGGACGACGTCGAACCGGGCGCCGGGCCCGATGGGGATCGTGTCGCGCAGCGGCGCGAAGGCGCGGCAGGGCTGGCTGTCGATGGCGATCACCTGCGCGCGCGCGCCCTCGAAGCGCACGGCCATGAGCCGCGCCGTCGCCGCATTGACGAGGCGCAGGCGCGCCCGCGCGCGCGGGGCGGCCTCCATCGCGAAGGGCGCCGGCGCGGAATTGACCGTGACGAGCGCGCCGCGGCGACCCGCGCCGGCGAGTTCGTCGCGCGAATGGACGAAGGCGCGCGCGCCCGCTTCCCCCGCATCGGCGCTCTGGCAAGCGGCGATGGCGCCGGAATCGTCGAGGCGCCAATCGTCCAAAATCGCCAGCACGTCATGGTCGACGGGCGGCGCGTCGTTCTCCTCCACGATCAGCGCGCCATAGAGGCCGCGCTCCACCTGCGCGGCCATGTCCGGCTCCGCATGGGCGTGATAAAGGAACGTGCCCGCATCGGGCGGCGTGACGCGAATGGGAAAGCGCCCGCCCGGCTCCACGGCTTTTTGCGTGAGCGGCGCGACGCCGTCGAAGGCGTTGGGCCCGCGCATGCCGCGCCAGTGGATCGAGGTGGGGCGGGCGAGGGCGTTCACAAGCGTCAGGTCGAGCGGCTCGCCCTGGCGCAGGCGCAGGAGCGGACCCGGCGCCTGGCCGTCGAATCCCTCGATGGCCGTGGTCTTGCCCGGCGACAGCTCCAGCGAACCCGCGCGCGCTTCGATGACGCGCGCGCCGTCGCGGGATCGGACGGGCGCTGCGGCGAGGCTGGCCGCCGCGCCGGCGAGCAAGGCGCGTCTGTCGATGCGGATGGGGCTCTCCCTCGGTCGCGGACGTTTATAAACTGCGACGCGACAATTGCCCATGGGCCGTCTGGTTCCGCGCAGCCTCCGGCCCGCGCCCGCGCCCCCGATCGCCGCGGCCGCCTGTTTTCGGCCGCGTTCGCGCCGGCTATACTGCGCGCAAGCGCCGCGCAGCGGCCAAGGAGGAAACATGTCGCTCGTCATCGAGAAAGCGCATCCGGAGATCGGGGCCCGCATTCGCGGGGTCGATCTGTCGAAGCCGGTGGACGCGCAGACCGCAGCCGCGATCCGCAAGGCGTTCGAAGATCATGTCATGCTCGTCTTTCCCGATCAGACGCTCGACGAGCCGCAGCATCTGCGCGCGGCCGAGATTTTCGGCGCCGTCGCCATGCGCAAGAAACCCGTCTCCGGTCCCGGACCGGGCGGCGATTTCGACACGCCTTTCATGCTGGTCACCAATATCGTGGAGAACGGCAAGCCCATCGGCGCCTTCGGCGACGGCGAGATGTGGTTTCACCATGACACGTCCTATTATCCCGAGCCCCATCGCGCGACGCTGCTCTATGCGATGAAGCTGACGAGCTGGGGCGGGGAGACGTGTTTCGCCAATATGTATCGCGCCTATGACATGCTGCCGGCGGACCTGCGCGAGCGGCTTGAAGGGCGCCGCGTGTTGCAGATGCATGATTACAAGCGCCGCGAACGGCTCAATCTCGACACGACGGACCTGTCGAAGATCCGGCATAATTGGCAGCCGCTGTTCGTGCGCCATCCCGCCACAGGCCGCAAGGCGCTCTATATTTCGCGGCTCATGTCCTCGCAGATCGAAGGCCTGTCGCGGGCGGAGAGCGAGGACGTTCTCGAACGCCTGTTCGACCTGTCGGAAGATCCGCGCATCGTCTATGAGCACAAATGGAGCGTGGGCGATCTCGTGATCTGGGACAATTGGGCCTCGATCCACGCGCGCAAGGATTTTCCGCGCGAGGAGCCGCGCCTCATGCGCCGCCTCACCATCGAAGGCCAGGCGCTGGGCTTCTAATCCTGCGCGCGCAAGCGCCAGGTCGTGAACAAGCGGCATTGAACGCCAGTTCTCGAACAAGCTATCCCGAACAAAAGCGCGCAACAAAAAAGCCCCGGTTTCCCG
>CAIXDD010000335.1 GCA_903918155.1 uncultured Hyphomicrobiales bacterium | reverse complement strand
CGTGGATCGCCTCGTGATGGTGGCGCCTGCGCCGGACGGGCGGCTGAACCCGCTCGTGCTCGCCGCCGCCCAGATCGCGGGCGTCGACGAAGTCTATCGCGTCGGCGGCGCGCAGGCCGTCGCTGCGCTGGCCTATGGCACGAAGACCATCGCGCCCGTCGCCAAGATCGTGGGGCCGGGCAACGCCTATGTCGCCGCCGCCAAGCGCCGCGTGTTCGGAACCGTCGGCATCGACATGATCGCGGGCCCCTCGGAAGTGCTGGTCATGGCGGATTCCACCGCCAATCCCGACTGGATCGCCGCCGACCTTCTGGCGCAGGCCGAACATGACGCGGCCGCCCAATCCATTCTCCTCACCGACGACGCAAGCCTCGCCGAGTCCGTGATCGCCGCGCTCGAACGCCAGCTCGCGGTCCTGCCGCGCAAGGAGATCGCCGGCGCGAGCTGGCGCGATTTCGGCTGCGTCATTGTGTGCGAGTCGCTCGCAGGCGCCATTCCGCTCGTCGATCGCATCGCGCCCGAACATCTTGAGATCATGAGCGCAGACGCCGACGAGCTGACGCAGAAGGTGCGCAATGCGGGCGCGATTTTCGTGGGCGGGCACACGCCGGAAGCCATCGGCGATTATGTGGGCGGCTCCAACCATGTGCTGCCGACGGCGCGTTCGGCGCGCTTCTCCTCCGGGCTGGGCGTGCTCGACTTCATGAAGCGCACGTCGATCCTGAAATGCACGCCCGACGCCTTGCGCGAACTGGGGCCTGCGGCGATCGCGCTGGGCGAGGCGGAAAGCCTGGACGCTCACGCGCGCTCGGTCGCCATTCGCATGAATCTGGGCTGACATGGGCGAGACGGGCGACGAACCGACGCAGGCGGATCGCCGCAGGCTGATCGCCGTCGTCCTCGACGAAGCCTCCATCGGGCGCGGCAATCCCGATCAGGAGCACGAACGCCTGATCGCGATCTACGATCTCGTGGAATGCAACATATTCGCGCTTCCCGGCCATGACGGCGGGCCCTATGCGCTGGCCATCGCGCTGGAGGAGAACAAGCTCGCCCTCGCCATCCGCGACGGCGACGGCGCGCCGCTGGTCAAGCACATCCTCTCGCTGACGCCCTTCAAGCGCCTGCTGAAAGATTATTTCCTCGTCTGCGAGAGCTATTACGCGGCGATCCGCACCGCCACGCCGGCGCAGATCGAGGCCATCGACATGGGCCGCCGCGGACTGCACAACGAAGGCGCGAGCCTGCTCGCCGATCGGCTCGCCGGCAAGATCGATTGCGATTTCGACACCGCGCGCCGCCTGTTCACCCTCGTCACCGCGCTGCACTGGAAGGGCTGATCCATGATCGGGCTCGGGGAGGCGGCGTGAGCGAGGCGGGCAAGCGGCCCCAATCCGTGCTGTTCGCCTGCACGTTCAACACCGTGCGTTCGCCGATGGCCGAGGGCATCGCCCGCCATTTGTTCGGCCGCGAAATCTATGTCGCGTCCGCCGGCGTGCGGCCGGGCGAATGCGACCCCTTCGCCGTCGCCGCCATGGACGAGATCGGCGTGGACATCGCCAAGCACAAGCCCCATTCCTTCGACGATCTGGATGACGACAATTTCGACCTCATCGTGAGCCTGTCGCCGGAGGCCCATCACCGGGCGCTCGAATATACGCGCACCAGCGCCGTGGACGTCGTTTACTGGCCGACGATCGACCCGACCGCCGTGCAAGGCTCGCGCGACCAGATGCTCGACGCCTATCGCAACGTGCGCGACGGCCTGCAAAAGCGCATCAAGGAGGCCCTCGACTGGCGCCCCATGATGCCTGTCCGCCGCGACGACGAGTCCTGACCGCGCGCGAGACGTCTGGACCGCGCGCGGCAAGGCGCGCTATGCCTGTTTCATGAACGACAAGGCCAGCCGCACCGCCATCCTGCATCCCGACGGCCTCGCCCGCTGCCCCTGGCCCGGCGACGATCCGCTCTATGTCGCCTATCACGATTCCGAATGGGGCGCGCCCGAGCGCTGCTCCCGCGCCCTTTACGAGAAGCTCATGCTCGACGGCTTTCAGGCCGGCCTGTCGTGGATCACGATCCTGCGCAAGCGCGACGCCTTCCGCAAGGCGTTCGACGG
>CAIXDD010000334.1 GCA_903918155.1 uncultured Hyphomicrobiales bacterium | reverse complement strand
TCCTCTGCACATATCCTCAACTCAATGGCATGGCCATGAATTTTCAAATCGCCTTGAGAAAAACTCAACGTCTCACCAGCGGCCACGCGAATCTGTTCCTTCACCAAATCAATCCCGGTGATCAGCTCCGTCACCGGATGCTCTACCTGCAGGCGCGTGTTCATTTCGAGGAAATAGAAGCTCTTGTCCTGTCCGGCGACGAATTCCACCGTGCCGGCGGAATCGTAATTCACCGCCCGGGCGAGGGCGACGGCCTGTTCGCCCATCTTGCGGCGCGTCTCTTCGTCGAGCAGCGGCGAGGGCGCTTCCTCGATGACCTTCTGGTTGCGGCGCTGGATCGAACATTCGCGCTCGCCCAGATAGATCACGTTTCCGTGCTTGTCGCCGAGCACCTGAATTTCGATATGGCGCGGATTGACGATGAATTTCTCGATGAACACGCGATCGTCGCCGAAGGAGGATTTCGCCTCCGATTTCGCGCGCGCGAATCCGTCCGCCACCTCGTCGCGCGAACAGGCGATGCGCATGCCCTTGCCGCCGCCGCCGGCGGAGGCCTTGATCATCACGGGATAGCCGATCTCGTCGGCGATCCGCACCGCATGGTCGGGGCTCTCGATCACGCCCAGAAAGCCCGGCACGGTGGAGACCTTCGCGGCGGCCGCGAATTTCTTGGACTCGATCTTGTCGCCCATGGCCGCGATGGCGTGCGGATTGGGGCCGATGAAAACGATCCCTTCCGCCTTCAGCGCTTCGGCGAAGGCCTGACGCTCCGATAGGAAGCCATAGCCCGGATGGACGGCCTGCGCGCCGGTGCGCTTGCAGGCGTCGATGATCTTCTCGATCACGAGATAGGATTCGGCGGCCGGGGCCGGGCCGATGTGAACCGCCTCGTCGGCCATTTCGACGTGGAGCGCGTCCTTGTCGGCGTCGGAATGGACGGCGACGGTCTTCACGCCCATGCGGCGCGCGGTCTTGATGACGCGGCAGGCGATTTCGCCGCGATTGGCGATCAGGATCTTGTCGAACATGGGCCCCGGCCAGAATGGAGTCGGCCGCCGCTGCGGCCTTCGCTCAGGGGCCAGTCTTATGGGCCGCCCGGCCCTGCGTCCATTCGCCTATCGGGCGAGTTTGCGGCGAAAGCCAAGCCGGCGTTAGCGGGTTAGGCGGCCTGGGCCCTCACGCGGTCTGCGCCCTCACGCGGCCTGGGCCATGTGGGAGCGCAGCGCCTCCTTCACGCCCGGCCATTGGGCGGCGCGGGCGCGCACGGCGGCCGGCAGCCAGGCGGGGATGCGGTGGGCCTCGGCCAGCACGTTCACGAGCAGGGCGAAACAATTGACCGTGCGGGCGGCGTCGGCCTGCGCCATCAGCCAATCGGCGGCGGCGGGCTCGATCACGCCGGTGGGGCGCGCGTTCCAGACCACGAGATCCGTGATGGCGCTCACGAAGAAGGGGGTCCATTCCGGCGGCGTCGCCGCGCCCGCCTCAAGGGCGAACAAGGCGAGGGCGTCGGCGCGGGCGAAGGGACGCTCCGCGAAGGCGGCGCGCAGGGCGGCGACGTCGGCGGCGGAAATCTCCATGCGTCCGGCCAGCGCGGCGAGCGCGGGATGGGCGGTCTCGGTGGGGTTCGACAGGGGCATGACGCTCTCCGTTTCGTTCATGGGGAGAGCATGGCGGGGCGCGCCTTACCGGAGTCTGAATCGATAAAATCCATGGATTCCAAGGTTAAGGGGCTCGGAATCGGCACAGTTAAGGGCGTCGCAAATCCTTTAGTCAAGAAGGCCTTAACGCAAGGGAACGCAAGGG
>CAIXDD010000333.1 GCA_903918155.1 uncultured Hyphomicrobiales bacterium | reverse complement strand
GCGGCGCCGGCAAGGCCGGCTCGTCCCAGCTCGGCAACGCCCGCACGCCCGTTTCGCGCGCGACGGCGGCGCGGCAGACCGGCGGCGGCGCGCGCAAGCCGCCCTTCCGCCTGAATGCGCTGGGCCTGCGCGAGGAACATGCGACCGATTCGCCCCGCATCGAAATGCTGCTGCGCGCCGCGCAGGAGGCGCAGGCGCGCGGCGCGCTCTCCGTCGAGGCTCTCGCGCAATTGCGCGCGCAGGGCGAGATCGCCGCGGCGCTGGTGGCCGAATATGACGACGCGCTGGTGGGCCATGTGGTCCTCGCCCGCGTGACCGCCCCCGGCGCGCATGGCGAGGCCATGGCGGCGCAATTGGCGAGCCTCGCCGTGGACGAGGCGCTGCGCGGACTGGGCGTGGACGCCCAGCTTCTGTCGGCGGCGCTCGAACAGGCGCGGGCGGCGGGCGTGCGCCTCCTGCTGGCCGAGGGCGAGGCGGAGCTTCTCGTCGCGCTGGGCTTCGCGCCGGGCGCTGCTGAGGGCGACCTCCTCACCCTCGCGCTCGAAGGTCCCGACGATGCGGACGAACAGAAGGACGGCGCAGCCGACGAGGGAGGGGCCGGCGAGCCCTGAGTCGGGGCGCAAGTCGTCGCGAAGATCGTCGCGAAGATCATTGCGAAGAATCGTCGCGGATCGGGGGCGGATCGGCGGCTGGTCCGCTTAAGCGCAGCCCCCGATTCGCATTTTCATCTGTGGCGCCTGCGACACACCTGCGCCTGATGTCACATATTAACCATCCGGAAACGTCTGAAACGGCCGAGAATGCCCAATTAGGCGGCAATTGCCCAAGGCTTTGACTTGCCGCCAAGCTGGCTCCGTGGATTCTTCACCTCAGCATTTTCTGCTGAACGGAGACCACGATGAAAAAGTTTACGACTGCGGCCTTCGCCGCCCTCGCGCTGACCGCTCCCGCGGTCGCCGCTGACCTCGGCGGCCTGAAGAAGGCTCCCCCGGCTCCGGTCGCCGTATCCCCCTGGGATTTCGCCGTCGGCGGCAAGCTGATGAGCGATTACAACTTCCGCGGCATTTCGCAGTCGGACCGCAGCGGCGCCGTGACCGCCTATGGCGAGATTCGCTATAACTTCTCCGATTCCTACCAGATGTACGCCGGCGCCCAGGGCTGGAGCGTGAAGCTCCCGACCGACCCGTCGATGGAGCTGGACCTCTACGCCGGCGTTCGCCCGACCTATGGCGCTCTCGCCCTCGACTTCGGCGTGATGCAATATGTCTATCCGAGCGAGCTGCGCTCGGTCGCCCCCTACCAGACCGACTTCACCGAGGTCTACGGCAAGGGCACCTATACGATCAACGACATGTTCTCGGTCGGCGCGAACCTGTTCTACACGCCCGATTGGCTGGGCACGGGCGCTTCGGGCACCTATGGCTCGGCGACCGCCAAGATCACCCTGCCCTCGAACGTCTCGATCTCGGGCGAACTCGGCCGCTACATGTTCGGCACGCCGAACGCGGGCTTCACGACCGAAGATTACACCTATTGGAACGCCGGCGCGTCCTACGCCTTCAAGTTCGCCACGCTGGACCTGCGCTACCACGACACCACGCTGAAGAGCGGCACCTGCGCGGCCATGGCCGGCAACGCCAAGTGGTGCGGCACGGCCTATATCGCCACGCTCTCCTTCGACCTGACGTCCAAGGACCTCAAGTAAGATCCTTCCCCTCCGGAAGCATCAGCAGCGCGCCGCCCTCGGGCGGCGCGTTTTGCTTTTGGGGCGCCCTGCAGATGCCGCCCGAAGGCGCGGCGCTCACATCACGACGACGGTCGCGCCCACGCGCACGCGCTCGTAGAGATCCTCCACGTCCTCGTTCATCATGCGGATGCAGCCCGACGACACGTTCTGGCCGATGGTCCAGGGCTCGTTGGTGCCGTGGATCCGGTAGAGCGAGGAGCCGAGATAAAGCGCGCGCGCGCCCAGCGGATTCTCCGGCCCGCCTTTCATGAAGCGCGGCAGGTCGGGCCGGCGCTTGAGCATTTCGGGCGGCGGCGTCCAGTCGGGCCATTCCGCCTTGCGGCTCACCTGTTTCACGCCCGACCATTCAAAGCCCGGCCGCCCGACGCCGATGCCGTAGCGGATGGCCCGGCCGCCCGGCTGGACGAGGTACAGATACCGATTGGGCGTGTCGATCACGAGCGTGCCCGGCCGATGCCTGCCCTCATAGGGCACGTCCTGGCGCAGGAAGGCGGGATCGACCGCGCGCGAGACGGCCAGCGCCTCGGCGCCGCCGGCGGCGGCGGCTGCGGGCGCGAAGGCCATTTGCTGCGCGCCGACGCGCGGCGCGGGCGGGGCGAAGGCGGGCTCTGGCACGTTATAGGCGGCGCCGGCGCCGTAGCGGCCCGACCAGCGCGAGACGGGCTGCACCCGTTCGCGGCCCTGCGGGCCGACCTCGGCGAGGCCATGGACGGCGTAGCCCTCCTGCCAGCGGGAGGTTTGGGCGCTGGCGGACCCCTGCCCCGCCAGACCCAGCAAGGCGGGCGCGCAGGCTCCCAATAGGAAAGTTTTGAAACGCATCGACGCAACTCCGAACGCCCGGCGGGCCGGAGCCCGCGAAGACACAATTCGTTAGCGTAAAGGAGCTTCGTTTAGGCTCAGTTCAAGTTAATGGTTAGCCGTTGGTGAAACGGGCGCGGCCTTCGCCGGACGCGGCGGGCGGCGGCTGCGCAGGCCCGCCAGATCGAGCGCATAGGCCCAGAATCCATAGACGAAGGCCCCCGTCAGGACTTGCGCCGCAAGCGTCGGCGCGCCGGGCTCCAGCGCGCGCAGCGGCCAGACGCAGGCGCCCATGACGAGCGCGCCCGCGCAAACCTTCAGCCCCTCGCGCGCGTCGAGCCCGGGCAGGCCCGCCCGCCGCAGCCCAACAGCCAGCACGCCCAGAGCGCAGGCGAAGGCGAGGGATTGCGCGCCCGCCACGAGCCCGGGCTCCGGCGCCAGAAGCGCGAGCGCATTGACCGCGAAGGCGCAGGCGGCGCCCGCCAGAAGCGGCGCGCTCGCCCGTTCGATCTGGAAGGCGGGCTGCGCGCCGTAGCTGGCCAGCGCCAGACAGAAGAACCCCGGCAGCAAGGCCTCGAAGCGCGCGAGAAAGGGGCCGCGGAACTCGGGCGGCGCGAGCAGGCTCTCCAGGCTCGGCCCGACGAGCCACAGGCCCAGACCGGCCGGCGCGAGCAGCGCGAAGACGATGACGAGATTGCGCGCCGCCTGCGTCTGCGCCGCGACCGCGCCCGCCTGCGCCTCCGCCCGCACGGCCATCTGGAACAGGCAGACGTCGAGCGCGGCGCCCAGAGCGGCGAGCACGCGCCAGCCGATGTCGAAGGCGAGCGAGTAATAGCCGCTTTCCGCATAGCCCCAGCGCGCGGCCACCCATGCGCGGTCGAGCATGGGAGCTGCGGCGTAGAGCGCGCCGGCGATCACGAGCGGCCCGGCGTAGCCAAGCCCCGCCGCGATCTCCGCGCGGCGCGCGCCCGGCGCGCCG
>CAIXDD010000332.1 GCA_903918155.1 uncultured Hyphomicrobiales bacterium | reverse complement strand
GCGCTTCCTCAACCTGATCGCCAGCGAGCCGGATATCTCGCGCGTGCCGATCATGATCGACAGCTCGAAGTGGAGCGTCATCGAGGCCGGGTTGAAGTGCGTGCAGGGCAAGAGCATTGTCAACTCGATCTCCATGAAGGAGGGGAAGGACGAGTTCCTGCGTCAGGCGCGGCTGGCGCGGCGCTACGGCGCGGCGGTCATCGTGATGGCGTTCGACGAGAAAGGTCAGGCCGACACGCTTGCACGCAAGACGGAGATCTGCCGGCGCTCGTACGAGCTGCTGACGCAGACAGTCGGCTTTCCGCCGCAGGACATCATCTTCGATCCGAACATCTTCGCGATCGCCACCGGCATCGAGGAACATGATTCCTATGGCGTCGCCTTCATCGCGGCGGCCGCGGAGATCCGCAAGCGCTGCCCGCACGCCCATGTGTCGGGCGGCGTGTCGAATCTCTCCTTCTCCTTCCGCGGCAACGACCATGTGCGCGAGGCGATGCATTCCGTCTTCCTGTTCCACGCCATTCAGGCGGGCATGGACATGGGCATCGTGAACGCAGGCCAATTGCAGGTCTATGAGAAGATCGATCCGGAATTGCGCGAGGCCTGCGAGGACGTGGTGCTCAACCGGCGCGCGGACGCGACCGAACGACTACTGGCGCTTGCGGAGCGTTTCAAGGGCGCGACGCATCAGGCCAAGGGCGCCGATCTCGCCTGGCGCGAACAGCCGGTGGACAGGCGGCTGGAACATGCGCTCGTCAATGGAGTCGCCGATTTCGTCGAAGTCGACGTGGAGGAGGCGCGGCTCGCCGCCGGCAGGCCGCTCGACGTGATCGAGGGTCCGCTGATGGCGGGCATGAATGTGGTGGGCGACCTGTTCGGCGCCGGCAAGATGTTCCTGCCGCAGGTGGTGAAATCGGCCCGCGTGATGAAACAGGCCGTCGCTTATCTCATGCCCTATATGGCGCAGGATGGGCAGGGCGGCGCCGCCAAGGCGGGCAAGGTCCTGCTCGCCACCGTGAAGGGCGACGTGCACGACATCGGCAAGAACATCGTCGGCGTCGTGCTTCAATGCAACAATTACGAGGTGATCGACCTCGGCGTGATGACGCCTGCTGCGCGGATCATCGAGACCGCGCGCAAGGAGAATGTGGACGTGATCGGCCTGTCGGGCCTCATCACGCCCTCGCTCGACGAAATGTGCTTCGTGGCCGCCGAGATGGAGCGCGAGGGCTTCAGCGCGCCGCTGCTGATCGGCGGCGCCACCACGAGCCGCGTCCATACGGCGGTGAAGATCCATCCCAATTACCAGCGCGGACAGGCGGTCTATGTGACCGACGCAAGCCGCGCCGTCGGCGTCGTCTCCGCGCTTCTGTCGCCTGCGACCCGCGAGTCCTATGTGGAGACGGTGCGCGCGGAATATCGCCGCGTGGCCGACGCCCATGCGCGCGCGGAGGCGGACAAGCAGCGCGTCTCCATCGCCAAGGCGCGCGAAAACGCGCTGAAGATCGACTGGAGCGCCTATGATCCCCCGCGCCCGACCTTCACGGGCGTGCGCACCTTCGCGACCTATGACGTCGCGGAACTGGTCGATTACATCGACTGGACGCCCTTCTTCCAGACATGGGAGCTGAAGGGCCGCTTCCCCGCGATCCTGCAGGATGAGAAACAGGGCGAGACCGCGCGCCAGCTCTATGACGACGCGCGCGCCATGCTCGAACGCGCCATCGCGGAACGCTGGTTCGACCCCAAGGCCGTGATCGGCTTCTGGCCCGCGAACGCCCATGGCGACGACATTCGCCTCTATACGGGCGAGTCGCGCACGCAGACGCTCGCCACGCTGCACACCTTGCGCCAGCAGCTCGCGCGCCGCGACGGGCGCCCGCATCTTGCGCTGGCGGATTTCGTGGCGCCGGAAAGCTCCGGCAAGGCCGATTACGTGGGCGCTTTCGTGGTGACCGCCGGCGCGAACGAAGAGCGCATCGCGGATCGGTTCGCGCGCGCCAACGACGATTACGCCTCGATCATGGTGAAGGCGCTCGTCGATCGCATCGCGGAAGCCTTCGCCGAGCGCATGCATATGCGCGTGCGCCGCGAGTTCTGGGCCTATGCGCCCGACGAGAATCTGACGCCCGATCAGCTCGTGAACGAGGATTATCGCGGCGTGCGTCCCGCGCCCGGCTATCCCGCGCAGCCCGATCATACGGAGAAGGCGATTCTCTTCGAACTGCTGGGCGCGGAGCGGCGCGCCGGCGTGAAGCTCACGGAGAGTTTCGCCATGTGGCCGGGCTCCTCGGTCTCGGGCCTCTATTTCGCCCATCCCGACGCGCATTATTTCGGCGTGGCGAAAGCCGAGCGCGATCAGGTGGAGGATTACGCGCGCCGCAAGGCGATGAGCGTCGCCGAGGTCGAGCGCTGGCTGGCGCCCATCCTCAATTACGATCCCGCCGCCATCGCGCGCGACGCGGCGGAATGAGCCGCGCGCACGGCCTCTAGACGGACTGGCTCGACAGCGCGCCGATGAGGTCGCGCAGCGTCGTGACGGTGGAGGGATCGGCGATCCCGTCGATCCGCGCGGGACGGAAATGGCGCTGGAACGCGGCGACGACGTCCTGCGTCGTCTTGTCGTAGACGCCCGTCAGCGGCGCGCCATAGCCATAGAGCGCGAACATCGCCTGCAGCGCGCGCACGGGCTGGCCCTCGTCGCCGGGGCGAAGCGCCGGCCCCGCCGCGATCGGCGCGGGCTCCACGAAATGGCCCACGCCCGCGCGCGCCAGCTCGCCCCACGGAAAGCGCTCGCCGGGATCGACCTTGCGCCCCGGCGCGACGTCGGAATGGGCGAGCACGCGCGCGGAAGGCACGCGGCGGCGCTGCGCCACGTCGCGGCAGAGCGCGATCACCGCGTCGATCTGCGCCGCCGGAAAATCCGGCAGGCCGGCGGCATGGCCGGGATTGACGATTTCGACGCCGATCGACAGCGAATTCACGTCGCTCTCGCCAAGCCAGGACGACAGGCCCGCATGCCAGGCGCGGCGCGCCTCCGGCACGAGCTGCAGGATCGTCCCCTCCTCCAGCACGAGATAATGGGCGGAGACCTGCGTGCGCGCGTCGCACAGCCATTTCAGCGCTTCCCCGCCGGGGTCGCGCCGCCAGGCCGCCTCCGCCTCGCCGGCGGGCAGCCCGGTGTAATGCAGCAGGATCATATCCGCGCTCGCGCAGCCGATCCGCTCGCCGTGATTGGGAGAGGCGACGGCGCCGGTTGCGAGCGGGGAATCGGGCGCGAAATCCTGCATGCCGCAGGCCTAGCACGAAGTGCGCGCGCGCAGCGAGTGGGCCGCGCGTCAGCCTCGCCGACGCGCGGCCCTCGTCGTCTCAGGCGCGTTCAGCGATAGGCGCGCACGCAGACGGGATTGCCGTAATAATCATAGCCCCAGGCCGCGCCGGTCGCCCCGCCCACAAGGGCGCCGCCGGCGGCGCGTTCGCTGGGCGTGTTGCAGGCCGCCAGCGGCAGGGCGGCGGCGAGGGCGGCTGCGAACAGAATGGGCTTCATGACGATCCTCCTCCTGGATGGCGATGGAAGCGGCGCCTCTCGGCCAACCGCGCGACGCGAAGGACGAGCCATTCCGTCGAAGCCCAAACTGCGCGGAGGGCAAAAGGTTCCGCCTGCGCATACGCTGGCTGCGCCGCGCTTGACCCGGCTGGCGCAAGAGCTTACGCCGCAAACGCCAGTCGGCCGGACGGCCGCCGTCGCAAGATGGAGGAAAGTCCGGGCTCCACGGAGAAACGGTGCCGGATAACGTCCGGCGGGGGCGACCCCAGGGATAGCGCCACAGAGATCGAACCGCCGGCGAAGGGGCGACCTTTTCAGCCGGCAAGGGTGAAAAGGTGCGGTAAGAGCGCACCGCGCGGCCGGCGACGGGCGCGGCATGGCAAGCCCCACCGGGAGCAAAACCGAATAGGGACGACAAGGCGCCGCAAGGCGTCTGGCCTCTCCGGGTCGTCGTCCGGGTTGGTTGCTTGAGGCGGTCGGCGACGACCGTCCCAGATGAATGGTCGTCACGTCGCGTTCGCGCGGCCCTACAGAACCCGGCTTACAGGCCGACTGGCGTTTTCACGAAGGCGGCGCCTCTCACGCGCTGAAAAACCCCGCCGCCGCGAAAGCGGCCCGTCCCGGCGCGGCGCGCATATGGGCGAGGAAGGCGTTCGCCTGCTCGCAACTAGACGCATCCGCGGACGCATCTGCGGACATATCCGCGGAGGTCCGCGCGCAAGCCAGCGCGCAAATCTCGTAGACCGTCTCCGCCTGCAGGCCGGGCGGCAGGAAAGCGCCGATCTCCACGCCCGGCGCCGGCGTGATCTCAGTGGATTGCGTGAGGCCGAAATCGGCGGAGCCGTCCGCCACCGCCTCCATCACCTTGTGACCGCCCACGCGCAAGAGCGTCCTGGCGCGCGTGGGCTCCAGCAGCCCGAGCCGCGCAAGCCCCTCCTCGATCAGCCGGCCGCCCGTGCCCCCGCCTGCGGGATCTCCGCGCGAGAAGCTGCGCGCGGCCAGCAGCGCCTCGCGAAAGGCCTCCAGCGTGGACACGTCGGGCGCCCGCTCGCCGATGCGCACGCCCAGCGCAAGCCGCGACGCCCCCAGCGGCAGCCGCGCGCCCGCCAGCGCGCCGGCGCGCGCGAGCGCATCCATCGCGTCGCCGGCGGCGGCTACGAGGTCATAGGCCTCGCCCCGCGCCAGACGCGCCAGAACGCCGCCGGACGTATC
>CAIXDD010000331.1 GCA_903918155.1 uncultured Hyphomicrobiales bacterium | reverse complement strand
GTCTCCGGCCTCTCCATGGGTATCGTCGTGGTGGAGGCGGCGCTGCGCTCGGGCTCGCTCATCACCGCGCGGTTCGCCAATGAACAGGGCAGGGAGGTTTTCGCCGTGCCGGGCTCTCCGCTCGATCCGCGCGCGGAAGGCGCGAATGATCTGCTGCGGCAGGGCGCGACGCTGTGCACGTCCGGGCGCGACGTGATCGAGGCTCTGGCGCCGCTGCGCATGGGCGGGCTCGATCCCGCGCCGCGCCTGTTCGAGGAGGAGGCGAGTTTCGAGCGCGCGCAAAGGCTTTGGGACGAGACCGATCTGTTCGGCGATCCCGATCCCCCGCTCAGCGACGCGGGGCAGGAATTCGACGAGGCGCCCGCGCCCCCGCTGGACGCGCCTTACGGTTCTTTGGCGGGCGGATCTTTCGCGGGCGGCTCTTTCGAGGCGGCGGCGCCGCGCGGCCCGGCCTGCGCGCAGGAGCCGCTGGCCGAGCGCATCGCGCTGATGCTCGGGCCCTCGCCGGTCAGTCTGGACGATCTCGTGCGCGCCTGCGGCGCGGGCGCCGCCGACGTTCTGGCCGCTCTGATGGATCTTGAATTGCAGGGCCGCGCGGCGCGTCGCGGGCATTTCGTGACGCGCTCGTGACGCGCGCGCTTATTGCGCTCGCGAGGGGGCGCGCGCTTACTGCGCCTCTTCGGATTCCTGGGCGGCGATCTCCGCCTCGGCGGCCGACATGGAGAGGAGATAGCTCAGCGTCTCGAGCTGGGCGCTCGCCGCCATGGCGGCGAGTTCGCGCGTCATTTGCGCGATGTAGCGCGCCGCGTCGCCCGGCTCCATGGGTTCGATCTCTTCCGGCGGATAGGCGACCCAGCCGTCCTCTTCGGGTTCCGGCTCGGCTACGCCGGTCCTCTGCGTCGCGGGCTCTTGGGAGATGGAGTCTTGCGCGCTGGCGGCATTCCGCCCGGCGCTCGTCTGAGCCTGGTCGTCAGGCGCGCGCGCTGCCCGTTTCGCCATGGGGATCTCCTGTGCCGGCGGCGACGCGTCGCCGTTTGCCTCTCCTCCATCAGGACTTAGCACAACCCAGACCGTAGCGCCAGACCTTCAGCTAAACTTTTGGTTGTAAATCTCCCGCAAGGGTCCGGAAATGCAACCGCAGGGTCCGGCAAGCGTTGCACGCGCATCTCGGCCGCATGCGCGGCCGTCGCCATCTCGGCCGCATGCGCGGCCGTCGCGTCGCAAGGAGATCCGCCATGTCGCTGAAATCCAGCCTTGCCCCCTCGACAGCCTCCGACTCCGCCTCCTTCTGCGCCACGGGCGGGCGGGCGCGCCGGCTCATGGTGAGCGGCGTCGCCGCCGCCTGTCTGCTCGTCTCAGGCTTCGGCTTCGAAGCGCTGGGTCCGCGCGGCGCGCAGGCGGGCCCGCTCTCCCTTGCGCCGCGCGCCGACCTCGCCTTGCCGAGCCTGACGGAGTCCGTTCATTACACGGGCTGGCGCCATCGCCACCGGCGCAACGGCGCCCGCGCGGCGGCGGCCGCTTTCGGCGCTTTCGGCCTCATCCTCGGCGCGACGCTTGCGAGCCGCCACTGCCGCTATGTGGACCCGTGGGGACGCTGCCTGCGCTATCGCTCCGCCTATTATTACGGTCCGTCTTATTATTATCCCGCCTATGCGGGGGGCTATTATCCGGCCTATCGGCGCCGGGGCGCATGGCGTCATCCGCGCTTCGCGGTTCATCGCGGAGGACCGCGCTTCGCGGTTCATCGCGGAGGACCGCGTTTCGCCGTTCATCGCGCCGGCCCGCGCGTTGCGCATGGCGGCCTGCGCATGGGGCGTCATCGGCGTTGAGGCGTCAGTCGCGCGCGCGCCCGATCGCCTGCAGGCGGTCGAGCGCGCCTTGCAGGATATAGGCGGCGGCCATGCGGTCCACGACCTCGCCGCGCTTGGCCCGCGAGGCGTCCTGTTCGATCAGGGCGCGGGTGACGGCGGCGGTGGAGAGCCGCTCGTCCCAGAACACGAAGGGCCGGGGATCGAGCGGCGCCATGGCGCGCACGAAGGCGCGGGTCGCCTGGGCGCGCGGGCCTTCGCTGGAATCCATATTGAGCGGGAGGCCGATCACGAAGGCGACCACCTCGTGCTTGTCCGCAAGCGCGAGGAGGCGGCGGGCGTCTTCGGTGAATTTCTTGCGCGCGATGGTCTCGAGCGGGGAGGCGAGGCGCCGCTCCACGTCCGACAGGCCAAGGCCGATCGTCTTCGTGCCGAGGTCGAGCCCCATCAGGCGCGAGAAGCGCCCGAAAGCGGGGATGATCTCTTCGAGGGTGGAGACATTGGGCGAGCCGGCCATGCCACCGGGTAGCATGCGGGCCCGCTCCTGTCATCCGACGGCGGCCGGTTCGGGACAATCGCGGCATTTGCACGGGCCAAGGCCGCAATGCTATAGCCGGCGCGGCTTTTGCAAACATCGGAGTTGAGATGTCCGTCGATCAAGCGACCGTCCGGCGCATAGCGCATCTGGCGCGCATCGCCGTGAAGGACGAGGACGTGCCCCACCTCCAGCAGGAGCTCAACGCCATTCTCGCTTTCGTCGAGGAGCTGGGGAGCGTGGACGTCGAAGGCGTCGAGCCGATGACCTCCGTCATTCCCATGAAGATGAAAATGCGCGCCGACGAGGTGAACGACCAGGCCGGCGCCGACGTCATCGTCGCCAATGCGCCGCAGCGCGAGGACCATTTCTTCACGGTGCCCAAGGTCGTCGAGTGACGCGCGCGCGCCGCCGTCCCCGCCCTTCGCGCCCTTCGCCGGATTCACGCTCATGACCTCGCTCAACGAACTCACTCTCGCGCAAGCGCGCGACGCCCTCGCCGCGAAGAAGGCCTCCGCCGTCGAACTCGCGCAGGCCCATCTCGACGCCATGGAGAAGGCGCGCGGGCTTGGCGCCTATGTCGCGGAAACGCCGGAGATCGCGCTCGACATGGCGCGCCGATCCGACCAGCGCATCGCCAGCGGCGAGGCCGGCGCGCTTGAGGGCCTGCCCATCGGCGTGAAGGATCTTTACGCGACCAAGGGCGTGCACACGCAGGCCTGCAGCCACATTCTCGACGGGTTCAAGCCTGCCTATGAATCCACCGTCAGCGCCAATCTGTGGCGCGACGGCGCCGTGATGCTGGGCAAGCTGAACATGGACGAATTCGCCATGGGCTCGTCGAACGAAACCTCGTTCTACGGTCCCGTCGCCTCGCCCTGGCTGCCGCCGGGCTGGAGCGCGGACAAGGCGCGCGCCGCGCTTGCGACGAAGGAGAAGGCCGGGCTTCTCGTGCCTGGCGGATCCTCGGGCGGTTCGGCCTCGGCGGTCGCAGCGCATCTGTGCCTGGGCGCCACGGCGTCCGACACCGGCGGCTCCATCCGCCAGCCCGCCGCCTTCACCGGCACGGCGGGCGTGAAGCCCACCTATGGCCGCTGTTCGCGCTGGGGCATGGTGGCCTTCGCCTCCTCGCTCGATCAGGCCGGGCCGATCGCGCGCAACGTGCGCGATTGCGCGATCCTGCTGCGCTCCATGGCGGGCCATGATCCCAAGGACACGACCAGCGTCGACGCGCCCGTGCCCGATTACGAGAAGGCGGTCGGCGCCTCCATCAAGGGCCGCAAGATCGGCATTCCCAAGGAATATCGCGTGTCCGGCATGCCGGAGGAGATCGACGCGCTCTGGCGCAAGGGCGTCGACTGGCTGCGCGACGCCGGCGCCGAGATCGTCGAAATCTCGCTGCCCCACACGAAATACGCGCTGCCGGCCTATTACATCGTCGCGCCCGCCGAAGCCTCCTCCAATCTCGCGCGCTACGACGGCGTGCGCTACGGATTGCGCGCGCCCGGCCGCGACATTCGCGAATTATACGAGAACACGCGCGCGCAAGGGTTCGGCCCGGAGGTGCGCCGGCGCATCATGATCGGCGCCTATGTGCTCTCGGCCGGCTATTACGACGCCTATTACGTGCGCGCGCAAAAGATCCGCACGCTCATTCGTCGCGATTTCGAGGCCGCGTTCCACGACGGCGTTGATGCGATCCTCACCCCCGCCACGCCTTCGCCCGCCTTCGCCATCGGCGAAAAAACCTCCGCCGATCCGGTGGAGATGTATCTCAACGACGTGTTCACCGTCACGGTGAACATGGCGGGCCTGCCGGGCTTCGCCGTGCCCGCCGGCCTGTCGAAGGACGGCCTGCCGCTCGGCCTGCAGCTCATCGGCCGGCCCTTCGACGAAGAGACGCTGTTCTCCGTCGCGCAAGCGGTGGAGGAGGCCGCAGGCCCCGTCTCCCTGCCCAAGCCCTGGTGGGCGTGACGCGGCCATAGGCGCGCCGCGCGCGGGCGTCTCGCGGGAACTCTTGCGGGCACTCTTGCGGGAACTCTCGCGGGAACTCTCGCGGTGAGGCTGCGTTGCCACGTCGCCGCGCCGCCCCGGCGCGTTCGAGCCGCGAGGACGCCGCATGAGCGCCGCCACCGCCCGCGCGCCGACGCCTTCGGGCGACGACGCGGAGAGCCGTTTTTTCGCCGTCCGCAAACGTTCGCTCGATCTCGTCGCGCCGCTGACGGCGGAGGATATGGGCGCGCAGGCGATGGACGACGCCAGCCCCGCCAAATGGCATCTGGCGCATACGAGCTGGTTCTTCGAAACCTTCGTGCTCGCGCCTTTCGTCAACGGCTATCGCCCCTTTGACGAGACCTTCGCCTATCTCTTCAATTCCTATTACGAGTCCGTGGGCCCGCGTCATGCGCGCGCGCGCCGCGGCCTGCTCACCCGGCCCACGGCCGAAGAAGTCTTCGCCTATCGCGCGCATGTGGACGAGGCGCTGCGCGAAGTCTTCGCCAGCGGCGAAAACGCGCGGCCGGAGATCGCGCGCCGCCTCGCATTGGGCCGCGCCCATGAGCAGCAGCATCAGGAGCTGTGCCTCACGGATATTCTGGCGCTGTTCGCGCAAAGCCCGCTGCGGCCGCGCTATCGCGTGAGCCGCGCGCAGGGGCCGCAGGGCAGGGCCTCGCAGCTCGCATGGTCCTCGTTTCCCGGCGGCCTGCGCCGCATCGGCCATGCAGGGCCCGGATTCGCTTTCGACAATGAGGGCCCCGTCCATGATGCGGCGCTGGCGCCGTTTCGTCTCGCCGATCGCCTCGTCGTCAATTCCGAATGGCTCGAATTCATGGCCGACGGCGGTTACGACGAGCCCAATCTCTGGCTCGCGGACGGCTGGGCGCTGGCGCAGCGCGAGGGCTGGGAGGCGCCGGCCTATTTCGAACAGCGCGACGGCGAATGGATGCAGATGACGCTCGACGGACTTTGCCCGCCCGATCCCGGCGCGCCCGTCGCGCATGTGAGCTATTACGAGGCGGACGCGTTCGCGCGCTGGGCGGGCAAGCGATTGCCGAGCGAGTTCGAATGGGAGATCGCGGCGCGGGATCTGCCGGTCGCGGGAAACCTGCTCGAAGCCGATGCGCTGCGCCCGCTGCCTGCGGGCGTCGGCGACGGGCTCCTGCAGATGTTCGGCGACGCATGGGAATGGACCGGCAGCGCCTATCTGCCCTATCCGCGCTATCGCGCGGGCGACGGCGCGCTGGGCGAATATAACGGCAAGTTCATGGTGAACCAGATGACGTTGCGCGGGGGCTCCTGCGTGACGCCGCAAGATCATATGCGCGCGACCTACCGCAATTTCTTTTATCCCCATCAGCGCTGGCAATTCACCGGCGTGCGGCTGGCGGAGGATGACGCGTGAGCGGGTCCGATTTC